>NZ_JAKEVM010000055.1 GCF_022398475.1 Pseudoalteromonas shioyasakiensis
CATTTATATTAGCAATATGTCGACACTTCAATATCACTCTTAAAAAGCTAAAAATATCCCCTGATAGCGCTATAAATGGTATGATCCAGCTATTATTACGTGATGTGAGAGCCATTTAGTGGACGCTAATACATATATTCCTGACTCATTTATTGATGATGTAAAAAGCTACCTTCCCGAACATTTATCATTAGACGACTTTATTGCAGCCTGTCGCCGCCCACTCAGACGATCTGTTCGCGTAAATACCTTAAAAATGTCAGTCGATGAATTTCAGCGTCAATGCGCCAAAAAAGGATGGGAATTAACAGCAATTCCATGGTGTGAAGAAGGATTCTGGCTAACACGTCCTAGCGACGAAGAAGCGGCGCTTGCCATCGGAAATACCGATTTACACTTAAGTGGTGCTATGTATGTACAAGAAGCCAGCTCAATGTTACCGCCGGTAGCACTGAGAGCCGAAGTTCAGCAAAGCGATGCGGTACTTGATATGGCATCGGCACCGGGTTCAAAAACATCACAAATCGCTGCCATGATGGATAATAGTGGCGTGTTAGTGGCCAATGAGTTGTCATCGTCACGCTTAAAAGTATTAGCAGCAACCCTTAAACGTATGGGCGTAGGTAATTGTGCATTATCACATTTTGACGGTGTGATCTTTGGGGATTACATGTATGAGTGCTTCGACAGTATTTTGCTAGATGCCCCGTGTTCAGGTGAAGGCACGGTTCGTAAAGATGCAGACGCCCTAAAGAATTGGTCAATCGAATCTAATATTGATATTGCTGCTGTGCAAAAAGCCCTTATCAAAAGTGCCTTTTATGCATTAAAACCAGGCGGCACATTAGTGTATTCGACCTGTACTTTAACACCTCTTGAAAACCAACAAGTGTGTGAGTATCTATTAGCAGAGTTCCCTGATTGCATCGAAGTACAATCGCTCGATAGCCTTTTTGATGGTGCAGACAAAGCAACAACCAGTGAAGGTTATTTGCATGTTTGGCCGCAAACTTACGACAGTGAAGGTTTCTTCATCGCTAAATTTAAGAAAATAGCGTCAAGCGATAACCCTAATCAAAAAGTTAAAAAAGGCGCATTTCCGTTTGCTGAGTTTGATAAAAAGCAAAGCCAAGCGTTTATGCAAACAATTAAAAAACAATTCGGTCTAAAATCACTCAAAGGCACGTTAATGCAGCGAGATAAAGAGCTTTGGTTGTTTCCTGGTGGCTTTGATGAACTGCAAGATAAAATTAAATACTCACGTTTAGGTATTCAACTTGGTGTGATCCACAAAGGCGGAGTTCGCTTAACTCACGAGTTTGCCACTGTCTTTGGCCAAGATTGCGATAAAAATACCTTTGAGATGTCTGCTTGCCAAGCAAACGATTACTTTAACGGTAAAGATATTAGGCTAGAAAAACCAACGCAAGATAATGGTGAAGTAGTTTTAATGTTATGTGGTTGTCCGGTAGGCCTAGGTAAGTGGCAAAAGAATAAAATTAAGAACTCATTACCTCGTGATTTGGTCCAAAATGCCCAGTTGATAACTTGGGTATAAGTTGCGCATAAAGACTGTATAAATAAGGCACTAATTTAGGTAAAAAGATGTAACAGACTGATTTTAAACTAGTATAAAATTTGTACATTTACCGTGCAATTTCCTGCTGATTAACTACACTTAAAAGTACTTTCTACTTCTCCCTACTGAATTTAGAAGGTGTTTTTTTATAGTTAGCGCAGGCTCACACGAGCCACCCCCTAAGCCCAGAACAATGCGGATTCGTTCTGGGCGTTTTTTATTCAAAAGTCGCATATCAAAGCATTAGCCTTTTTGATTTCATTGTAAAAACAATGATAAAGGATTGATTATGCTTAAACCCTTGTGCGTCGTACTACCACTTTTAATCAGCTGCCAAACTCTGGCAAAAAGCAGTGACTACCTAGGCTTTGACTACCCTAATAAGGCTAAAAATGCTGTCAGTATCACTTTTGATGATGCAAGACATAGCCAAGTTGATACCGGTTTAGCGCTTTTAAACAAATACCAAATAAAAGCGACATTTTATGTATCCCCTTTTAACGTAAAAGAACGTGTTGAAAAGTGGCAAATGGCTGTAAAAACAGGTCACGAAATTGCTAATCATACGGCAAGCCACTTGTGTACCGGCAACTTTGAATGGCTTCGTGAACTTGGGGTGTCGCTTGAACAATTTACGTTAAAAGAAATGGAGCAAGATATCTTAAAGGGGCAAGACTATATAAAAGCCACACTCAACGTGACACCAACCGCTTTTGCCTACCCTTGCGGAAACACCTTTGTTGGCCGTGGTGCAAATACTAAAAGTTATGTACCGTTAATAGCCAAGCACTTTAAAACAGGTAGAACTTGGCTCGACGAAACGGCGAATAACCCCAACTTTACAGACTTTTCGCAGTTAACTAGCTTACCCATTGATGGACTTACTTTCGAAGAGATCCAAAAAACCATAGAGCAGCACCGAACTAACAATAGTTGGATCATTCTGGCAGGCCACGATATTGGCAAACGAGATCAGTACACTACCGGCACCGACGCGCTAGAGCAGCTCATTGTTTATCTACAAGATCCTAAAAATGGGTTTTGGTTAGATACAGTAAGTAATGTTGCTGACTACGTTGAGGCGAATCGCAAAGCAATAGATTAATTATCGTTTAAATCGAATTCAGTTATTTGGTTATCAGCGTGAATAAGTTCATATTTAGCAAGCAAACCGTCATTGAGCTCAATTAAGCTGATAGCCGCATTACTGACCAAATACTTTTGCCCTTCGCCTATGGTTTGGTGTTTATCAACTTCCATTTGCCAACGTTTAGTGAAAAAGTTAAGTGGGCTTTTTGGCGCATATAAAATTGAGTCGAGCTTATCGAGTACATTAATAAGTTTACGTGGGAACTCATTTTTAATGCCACTGGCGGTCAACTGCCAAATCCGATTTTTATGCTTACCAAAGCGTTTTTGCACTGAAAAACAAAATGAATAATGGACATCACCAGAGAGGATCAAGGTTTCTTTTGGCGTATCTTCACGGCGAAAAGTATCTAGCAACTTTTTAGCAGAACCTTCATGGGCCATCCAGTTTTCAACATCAACTAACAAGGGTTGCCCGCAAAAATTAAAAATCGCTTGAATTGCTTCAATCGATTTAACACCAAACACCGGAGCTGGAGATACGATAATCACTTTATCGTGAGACAATAAGCTTTCTTCTAATTCAGTGAGCCTTTCCCAATCAAGTAAACCTGATGGCTCATTGAAGTTTTGTTCATTACGCCAGCGATGGGTTCGGGTATCGAGCACTACAACCTTTGGAATGGTATTAAGCTCGTAATGCCAATGGTTAAAATTGAGTATTAACTTATCAAAGTCTTTAAAATACCAGCTCTGTTGCTGCAGACTTTCTTTAAAGCTGGGTAATAAAGACAGTGAGTTATCGCCTGCATCATTACCAATCCCCTGCATTAACCAATAACTAATTAAACCATTATTTACAATACGACGGCTAGCTGGGTGCTGATAAATAGCCTGCTCCCAGCCTGCGGTTAAGTTCCAATCATCGGTGACATCATGATCGTCAAACATCATTAATGTCGACACATTAGCGAATAACCTTTCAACGCTTTGAAGACCCTTTGCAAAGCCAACCAGTGCGTCCTTTTCAAGTTTAAATAAGTTAGCGTATTTAGGGGCTAATGCTAGGCATTCAATTGATTCAAAATCTATTAGCTGCCAAGTAACAGCGCTGAAGTTTAATAAATAAAGCGCAATAAATTCTTGAAAATGAATTAAGTGGTTTTCAGCTTTTAAACTTGAGAAGTGTGGCTCGTCTTTTTTGAGCCAATAACCAACACCAAATTTGCTCCGTTTCTGCCAAGGTACTTTGGGTAAGTGTAAATGGCGCTGATATAGTTGCTGCTCAAACTCTTCTGGCAAATCTAAATCAAGCTCTGGTTCTTGAAACACACCAAATAGACTAATCACTTTTTCAATCGCGAGCAGCATTGGCCCTGCGACATCATCCGCATATATTTGGTCGCCAGATAACAATAATAAATCAGCACCTGCATTAAGCGATTGGCGCTGATCATTTTGCCAATTATCTGCAGCAACCAGGCTGTCTTTTGCAGGGTGATGAGGATTACGACACGAACCATGAAGAATTCTATCGAGTCGATTTGGGATCACAAATGCCGGAGATTCGGCATGTTCATAGCAATAAGACGATAAATCAAGGCTTTTTTCTTCATCATGTAATGAATAGTAGATCAGTGAATCAACTGCAAACTGGCCACTGACTGGCATGACATTAATGAAATTTAAGTAAAGGTGTTGCCCTAATTGGATTGATTCTAAGCTAGAGAATGTCTCAACACCTTTAAACTCTATTCGGTATTGGCAAGGCCTAGTTGTAACAAATTGAAAGCACACTCGCCCTGCATCTGCTCGGCGTACCATTGGCCCCATTACTAACTGAGGTAAGTTCGATACGCCGTCCACTATTACGCCCTTTTAGCCTGATTGAACAACGAATAAAAGTTGTTAGTTGTTGCTTCAGCTAATTCGTTAAAAGTGAGCCCTTTTAACTCAGCAATGTAGTAAGCGACATCTTCAACATAGGCTGGTTGATTTGTTTTACCACGATATGGCACAGGTGCTAAATACGGTGAATCTGTTTCGATTAGTAAGCGATCTAGCGGAATTTGCTTTACAACGTCTTTTAACTCTACTGCATTTTTAAACGTAACAATGCCCGAAATCGAAATATAAAAGCCCATATCAATGGCTTTTTTGGCCATTTCCCAGTTTTCTGTAAAACAATGCAATACACCGCCACAATTCTCAGCATTGTGAGCGCGCATTAAGTTAATAGTGTCTTCTCTAGCGTCTCGTGTATGAATAATAAGCGGCTTATTTAGCTCATTGGCAACGTCGATATGACCGACGAAACTCTCTTGCTGAACAATATGGGTGTCTTTTGAGTAATAGTAATCAAGACCCGTTTCGCCAATAGCAACCACTTTGTCGTGGCTTGCAAGTGAAATAAGCTTTTGCTTATCGAGTGCGTCTTTTTGATCGAGTGGATGCACACCGCATGATGCAGAAACATCTGGATAGTTCTTAATTTTATCCAGCATACTTGGGAATTGATCTAAAGTTACACTTACACATAAAAAGTGTTCAACCTTTTTAGCGCGAGCATTATCTAGTACTTGGTCTAAGTCTAAGTCTAGTTTTTCAAAATCTAAACGATCTAAATGACAATGAGAATCTACAATCATGGTACTACTTTTATTACATGGTATAGGTCGGATTGCCGGAGTTTAACATAGTACCGAGTAGTTTTTCGATTTTCGCATTCAAATTGGTTTTATCATCGATAAAATTAACACCAATACCTGGTGGGTTTGAGCTTTGTGCACCTTGTGGTGTGATCCAAGCAACTTTACCCGTTACTACATCATCTTCTAATGCATCTGGTAATGTGACCTTTAAAGCCAATGAATGACCCATTTCAAAGCGCATATTAGTGCGAACAAACAAACCACCATTTTTTAGATAAGGCATGTAACAGCGATATAATTCTTCTAAGTCTTCAATATCTACTAATAATTCTTGCACGATACTTCCTAATTTTGGCTTTCACGTAAAGTAAACGCTAATTGTGAAATGGCTAGTTCCATATTCAAGCCAAGCACATGTGAGTTATTATAAAGAAACTCTGAAATTGCAGTTTGTGCTTTCTGATAATTGAAAAAGTCCATTCCTAACATTAATTGCGTTTTAAGATGCTCTGTTAAGAACAAAGCAAATACATTAACCAAGTTATGATCTTTATTAAGGATGTCGACTAACGCACTGAAATTATGGCTGTCTTTTATCTCAGTTGCAAATTTATAAAGAGAATCGACAGCTTCAAGTTGGTTGTCATTTTGCCACTGCTGAACAAGTAAAGGTTGCCTAGCGAACAACTCTAACCATGAATAATTAGCAATATTTAATGATGCTAACCATTTTTTCGTATATTCAGAGTTAACTTTTATTTCGTGTACGGCACAGCGACTTAAAATTGTTGCAGGTAATAATGCTGTTTGCTCGCACGTTAACAATAAATAACGGCGTAAGCTTGGCTCTTCAAGGGTTTTTAATAAAGCATTAGCCGCAGCAGTGGTCATTTTGTGACACTGTTCGAGCACAACTACTTTGTTACCATTTTGTGCCGCTGAATGGTTGATAAAATCACTGATCTCACGAATTTCATCAACGCCTATTGTTTGGCCTTCCACCTTTACAACGCGTTTATCAGGATGAGTACCCGCTTGATTAAGTTGACAGCTTTTACAATTGCCACAGGCTTTTAAATTTACAGGTGACGCGCAAAGTAAGCCATCGGCGAGCGAATCGACTAAACATTGTTTGCCAACACCTTTATCACCATTAAATAGCTGGGCATGATGAAAGCGTTGCTGTGCAAAACTTTGCGCTAGTTGCTGATAAAGCCCTTCAAGCCACGGCAAAGGCATATTAATTTAAACCTGCAAAAAAGTTATCAAGCACAGTTGTGATTGCCGCATGTACTTCTGGCATTGTTTGGTTTGCATCCACTGTTTTGATACTGCTATCAGTTTTAGCTATTTCAAGGTAGCGTGCGCGAGTGCGCTCAAAAAAGCCTAATGCTTCTTGTTCGATACGATCAAGTTCACCACGGCCTTTTGCACGAGCAAGCCCAACTGCAGGGTCAATGTCTAAATAAATGGTTAAATCCGGTTTTAAACCATTTAGCACCATATCAGCTAAAAAAGAGAGTTTAGTCTGTTCAATACCGCGACCCCCACCTTGATATGCTTGTGATGAAAGATCATGGCGATCACCTAAAACCCAAGTGCCCTTTTCAAGTGCCGGATTAATAACATTAGCAACTAATTGTGAGCGTGCTGCATACATTATTAACAGCTCCGTTTCGCCCGTCACTGTTTCTTGGTGAGCCTGTTTGACGATATTACGCAGCTCTTCAGCCATAGCTGTACCGCCAGGCTCACGTACATTAATAAAATCGACTTGCTTGTTTTCTAAATAAGCTTGGCATACGGCAATGGCCGTTGATTTTCCGGCACCTTCTAGGCCTTCAATCACTATAAATTTCGCTGTCATAGACTCAATTCTGGTTGTTAGTTTAATTGGTACTGCTTTACCGCACGATTATGTTCTTGCAATGTTTTCGAAAATTGATGGCTACCATCCCCTTTCGCAACAAAATACACATATTCAGACTCAGGTGGATTAACCGCGGCCAAAATCGCTGCTTTCGAAGGCATGGCTATGGGTGTTGGCGGCAAGCCTTTTATCTTATACGTGTTATACGGTGTATAGGTTTTTAAATCTTTTCGTTTTATATCGCCATCAAAATCAGCACCAATACCATAAATAACAGTTGGATCGGTTTGTAAGCGCATATTGGTTTTTAAACGATTGGTAAATACCGCAGAAATTAATGGTCGCTCAGAAGCAAGGCCCGTTTCTTTTTCGATGATAGAAGCCAGTATTAACGCTTCATACGGTGAACTTAACACCAAATCTGCTGCTCTAGTTTGCCATGCGGTGTCTAATTCCTGCTGCATTTTGTTGTATGCGCGTTTTAATAAGCCGCTGGCACTATCTTCACTGTGGTAGTGATAGGTGTCAGGGAACAACCAGCCTTCTAAATTCTCTTGCGTGTTACTTATCTGCGCCGCTAAATTTTCTGTATCTAAGTCTTGGTTTAAATGCGCTTGCTTTTGAATATTAGCAACAACGTCTCGAAGTGGCTGACCTTCAATAATTGTGAAGCTAAAACTCACTTGTGCACCTTGATTGATACGACGAATATTATCAATAACAGCGCTTGTATCCAGTTCATATAGACCCGCTTTTAAATCGGTAAGCGTAGGATCTAATTTAGCAAGTACCTGAAATTTAAAACAGCTATCAACCCAGTGCTTTGTTTGCCATGCTTGGCAAAGCTGATTAAAGCCAGTGCCACGTTCTACTTTAAATAAAGTACTGTTTTCAACCTTTAACGGCATTTTTAATGCTGATTGAAGCTGTTGATAGCCAATACCACAACATAGCAATGCTAATAACAGCACGCTAACAATGACTTTTATCACACACTCTCCTTGGCAAACTGCGCCGTTAATAGCGCTTTACTGCATTCAATATCAAACTGTGTATCAGCAATCCGTGCAACGGGAACCACGCCCATTAAACTGTTACACATAAATACGGCATCCATAGCTAAAAGCTCATCTAATTGGATTGCTTTAAATTCAATGGCTAACTTATCACATAAAGCGCTGAGATAAACCCCAGTGATACCGCAGCGGTCTAACTTAGGTGACATAACTTGACCGTCTTTAATAGCAAATAAATTTGCAGCCGAACATTCAATCACATTGTTATCATAATCAAGAACAACAACGTCATCACATTCAAGGCTGCTCATTTGCTTTTTGATAAGCACTTGCTCTAGACGGTTCAATGTTTTTAAGCCTGCAAGTAAAGGTTGATGTGCAAGTTTCACGTCGCTGACTGCTAAGCTTACGCCCTGCTGCTGCCAACTTTTATAGTGTGAAACTGCAGGCATTATACTGATCAGCACTTGAATACTTGGTGTATCTGGTAAGCCATAACCACGCCCACCAGCACCACGGGTGATAACTATTTTTAAAATACCAGTTTGTCTATCACTGATTGCGTGGTTAACTTCACGCTCAATTGCGGTTAAATCTAATTCGGGGAAAAATAGTCTTTGCGCGCATTCTTCTAAACGAGCTTTGTGTAAATCCCAGTGCTCAACGACAGAATTCACCACAGAGGCCGTGGTAAAAAAGCCGTCACCATAATTTAAGCCACGGTCTTGCGTACTTATTGTGGTGTCTGGTGTGATTATTTTTATTGTTTGTTTTAATTTACTCATACAAAAAAGCCCAGTTAAACAACTGGGCTCTTCTTTTTAGTCCGTTGTTAAAAAGAATTATACCTTTTTAAATAGCAACGAGCCATTAGTACCACCAAAACCAAATGAATTACATAGTGCGTAATCCAATTTAGCATCACGTGCAGTATGCGGTACGTAGTCTAAATCACAGCCTTCATCTGGGTTATCAAGGTTGATTGTAGGGCTTACTTTCTGGTCAACAAGTGACAAGATAGTAATGATCGACTCTACTGAACCTGCTGCACCTAACAAGTGACCCATCATTGATTTAGATGAACTTACCATCACATCTTTCGCTGCATCACCAAAAATAGTTTTAACAGCTGATGTTTCGGCTTTATCGCCTGCATTAGTCGATGTTCCGTGAGCATTAATGTAACCAACTTGGTCTGCATTAACTTGTGCATCGTTTAGGGCATTTTCCATCGCTAGAGCTGCGCCTGCACCGTCTTCAGGTGGAGACGTCATGTGATATGCATCGCCACTCATACCAAAACCAACGAGTTCAGCGTAAATTTTCGCGCCACGTGCTTTAGCATGCTCATATTCTTCAAGTACGATAACACCAGCACCATCAGCAAGAACGAAACCGTCACGGTCTTTATCCCAAGGACGAGATGCTGCTTGTGGATCATCGTTACGAGTTGATAATGCACGTGCTGCATTAAAGCCACCCATACCAATTGGTGTCGATGCTTTTTCAGCACCACCGGCTACCATTGCATCTGCATCGCCGTATGCAATCATACGCGCAGCATGACCAATGTTATGTAGACCTGTAGTACAGGCTGTAACGATTGAAATATTAGGACCACGTAAACCGTGCATAATCGATAAATGACCAGAAATCATATTGATAATGGTCGAAGGCACGTAGAACGGAGAAAGCTTACGCGGGCCGCTGTTTAATAGTTTGATGTGGTTTTCTTCAATTAAAGTTAAACCACCGATGCCAGAACCCACTGCTACACCAACACGAGTGGCGTTTTCTTCAGTGATCTCTAGACCAGAATCTTGTAGTGCTTGTACACCCGCTGCAATGCCATATTGGATAAACAAATCCATTTTCTTTGCATCTTTCGGTGACATGTAAGCTGATGCATCAAAGTCATTCAGCAAACCTGCGAATTTGGTGCCGAAACTTGAGGTATCGAAATGCGTGATAGTTTGAATACCACTTTTACCGTTTAACAAACCTTGCCAAGTAGATTCAACATCATTACCTAGCGGTGTCAACATTCCTAAGCCAGTTACGACGACTCGACGTTTAGCCACGGGTTGCCTCCAATAAGGAAATTATTTTAGGTGGGGTGTATACCAAATTTATTAGTATCATTCTATAGATAGACTAAGGGCAGCTTAATGCTGCCCTTAAAATCAAAATGCGTAAAATTACTCAGCGTGAGCTGTAACGTAATCGATTGCAGCTTGAACTGTAGTGATCTTTTCAGCTTCTTCGTCTGGGATCTCAGTGTCGAATTCTTCTTCAAGAGCCATTACTAGTTCTACAGTGTCAAGTGAATCAGCACCTAAGTCGTCAACGAAAGAAGCTTCATGTTTTACTTCTTCTTCTTTAACACCTAGTTGCTCAATGATAATTTTCTTTACGCGTTCTTGGATGTCGCTCATTCTTCTTTCCTTTATTAAAAACGCCAATGCGTTATTTTCAGATTGCGGCGTAGTTTACGCCGCATAATTCTGTGATTCAAGGATTTGCTGATAATTACTTATCTGGTCAAACCTCTCGAATAGTATTTGTTCATTTATCGCTTATTTTCATAGCGAATTCAAGTATGTTTAAAGCAAGATCACAAAAATTTCAACAATTTTCGATAATCTTTCGTTAGCAAATTTTTGCTAACTTTCATTAAACCATGTACATCGCGCCATTTACGTGCAATGTTTCGCCTGATACATACGCAGCAGCGTCAGATGCTAAATAACATACCGCAGCAGCGATTTCTTCAGGTTGGCCTAAACGCCCTGCAGGTACATTTGCAAGCGTAGCTGCTTTTTGGTCTTCAGTCAGCTCGTCTGTCATATCTGTTTGGATAAAACCAGGTGCAACAACGTTCACTGTGATACCACGTGATGCAACTTCGCGTGCTAATGACTTAGTAAAACCAATTACACCCGCTTTCGCTGCAGCGTAGTTAGCTTGACCCGCATTACCCATAGTGCCCACAACAGAACCGATATTAATGATACGGCCATTTTTCTTTTTCATCATAGGGCGTAAAACAGCCTTAGATAAACGGAAAATTGAGCTTAGGTTCGTGTCGATGATGTCATCCCACTCACCGTCTTTCATACGCATTAATAAGTTATCGCGAGTAATACCCGCATTGTTAACTAATACGTCGATATCGCCTAAATCAGCCTTGATCGCAGCAAGTGTCGCCTCAATCGATTCAGGATCTGTAACGTTAAGGGCATAACCTTTACCGTTGTCACCCAGGTATTCACTGATTTTAGCAGCACCTGATTCGCTTGTTGCAGTACCGGCTACTTTTGCACCTTGTGCAACTAGCGTATTTGCAATCGCTTTACCAATACCACGGCTTGCACCAGTGATTAGGACAACCTTGCCCTCAAGAGAAAATAAATTTGTCATTCTATTCCTACTTATTTCGCTTCATCAATAGCAGCTTGCGTATTAACCGCACCACATACCATTGCTTTATCAATTCGTTTAGCAAGACCCGTTAATACTTTACCTGGGCCAAACTCATAGCTTTGTGTTATACCTTGCGCAACTAATGCTTGTACAGTTTCAGTCCAGCGTACCGGGCTGTAAAGTTGGCGTACTAATGCATCTTTAATTACTTCACTTGATTGCTCAGCTTTTACATCAACGTTGTTGATTACATCACACTTAGGTGTATTAAATGTTAAAGCCGCTAAATCAGCAGCTAATTTTTCAGCAGCTGGTTTCATTAGTTCACAGTGAGAAGGTACGCTCACTGCGAGTGGTAAAGCACGTTTAGCACCTGCTTCTTTACATGCTTCTGATGCACGCTCAACTGCCGCTTTGTGGCCGGCAATAACAACCTGACCTGGTGAGTTGTAGTTTACTGGTGAAACGACTTCACCATTTGCTGATGCTTCACACGCTGCTTTGATTTCGTCGTCACCTAAGCCGATGATTGCAGCCATAGAACCAACACCCGCAGGTACTGCTTCTTGCATATATAAACCACGATTTTCTACTAGTTTAACGGCTTCGCTTAAGCTTACAACGCCAGCACAAACTAATGCTGAATACTCGCCTAAACTGTGACCAGCCATAACAACATCGGCATCAGGGTTTGCGTCTAACCATTGACGGTAAATAGCAACACTAGCAGTAAGAAGTGCTGGTTGTGTACGATGGGTTTGATTTAATTCTTCTTCTGGACCATTTAGTACAAGTGCAGCTAGATCATAGCCAAGAGCTTCAGATGCTTCAGCGAATGTTGCTTTAGCAATTTGTGAATCAGCTAATAGTTCAGATAACATGCCCACAGTTTGTGAGCCTTGACCTGGAAATACGAGTGCAATTTTATGTGCCATACTTTGCTCTTATAATTAAACAAAAAAATATTCTGTAGCAGGCAGCATAACAAGTTTTAGATATGCTGCACTACTTTGTTGTTGGATGTGTTTGCTCAAAAATCGCAGCGATTTTTTCAGGGAGTTGGCGTTCGACTTCCCGCGCGGCTTCATCAATAGCAGCATGAAACGCCTTTGGTGAGGCATTGCCATGGCTTTTAACAACAATACCGCGCAATCCTACCAGACTTGCGCCGTTATACTGGTCGGGGTTCACCCGCTTGTAGAGTTTTTTTATCACTGGACGCAATAAAAACGCTAAACTTTTGTATAAGAAATGCTTGTGTAAGGCTTTGGTGAGTTTATGCATGATCAGTTTGGCAATACCTTCACAGGTTTTTAATGCCACATTACCTACAAATCCTTCGCACACAATAACATCAGCTTTTCCACTGAAAATATCACTACCTTCACTGTAACCTGTGTAGTTGAGATATTCACACTGCTGCATTAACTGTGCAGCTTGTTTTATTCCTTCATGCCCTTTGATGTCTTCAGAGCCAATATTCAATAAACTAACTCTTGGGTTATCACACCCAAGTGCCTGCCCTGCTACCACAGAACCCATAATGCCAAATTGATAAAGGGTTTGCGCATCACAATGCACATTAGCGCCTAAATCAAGTAAATAAACAGGGTTTTTACGTTCGGTTGGAACAGCAGAGATTAATGCAGGCCGTTTTACGCCTGGAAGCATCTTTAATACATAATGCGCCATAAAAAATAACGCGCCTGTATTACCAGAGCTTACACACGCTTGCGCTTCACCCGATTTAACTAAATCGAGGGCAACTCGCATTGATGAATCTTTTTTAGAACGAACCGCTGAAGCAGGTTCACACGCATTTGTGACGACTTCGCTACAATGGCGAATAATTAAACGAGGGTGTGAAACAGAATCGAGTGCTTCGAGTTCTTTTAGAATAACTTGCTGATTACCACATAAGATGAGTCTTAAGTTGGTATTAGCATTTACCGCTTGCACGGCAGCGGGGATAGATGAACGGGGGCCGTAATCGCCCCCCATCATATCTAACGCTATGGTTAGATTGGTCAGCATATAGCAATCTCTTAGTTAGAAATTACTTTAACGCCTTTGTAGTAACCGTCAGCAGTTACGTGGTGACGACGGTGAGTCTCACCAGAAACTTGATCTACAGTTAAAGTTGGACCACTGATCGCATCGTGTGAACGGCGCATGCCGCGTCTTGCACGAGACTTTTTGCTTTTTTGTACAGCCATTAGTCTTCTCCTAAGAATCTTTCTTAAGTTGTTTCAAAATATCAAATGGATTTGGTTTGTCATCTTTTGCTGCTAATTTACCAAAGCTAGTAGGCTCTGATGAATAACTGCATGAAGCTTCGTTGTGTGTAGGCACTATTGGAATAGCTAAAATCAGTTCGTCTTCGATTAACTCAAATACGTTGATTTCACCGTTTTCGTCCAGCTCTACTTCATCGTAACCTTCAGGTAGATGATCTGACTCTGCATCCAAACCAATTGGCGAATACACAAAGTCTTGTTCCAAATCCAACCCTAATTCTCCATTACAGCGTTGACAAGTTACAGTTACATGTGTTGATAAGTTACCACTTATTACCACTAAACCTTGCTCGTCAATTTTGCAATGAATCTTTACCGCTATTTCACCTGCTTCCTCCTGCACAACTTGCTCTAAACGAGAAAGTTTTTCAAGCGGGACAATACCGTCATACGTTAAACGATGTTGAGCTGCTTTGCTGGGATGAAGAGTGATGGGAATTTTCACCTTTTGCATAGGGGCTGCATCATATAGATAGTTAGTAAGTTAGTCAAAGTAAAAAACCAATTTTGGTAGGTTTTTAACGATCTTCTGCTTTGTTTTAGGATTCATTGTGGCTTATCCTTGGCAAAATACAATTTTCATCCAGAATTTATTATGAAACCAACACTTATATTAGCGTCAAGCTCACCATTTAGACAGCAATTATTAACTAAGTTTAACTTACCTTTTCAAAGTTTTTCTCCAGATATTGATGAGTCCCCTATTGCAGCTGAAACACCAGAGCAATTAGTTGCTCGTTTAAGCGAGCAAAAAGCCCGAGTTGCCAAACAACATTTTAGTGAAGGTTTGGTGATCGGCTCTGATCAAGTTGCGGTATTCAACGATACAATTTTAGGTAAACCTCATACTAAAGAAAATGCCATTAAGCAGCTATCATCGTTTAGTGGCCATATAGTGACCTTTTTAACTGGTTTAAGTGTATTTGATATACAAAGCGACAAAGCAATTACCACCGTGGTGCCATTTGATGTGACATTTAAAGCACTCACACTTGAACAGATCAATGCTTATTGCGATGCAGAGCAGCCATACAACTGTGCAGGTAGCTTTAAAAGTGAAGGATTAGGCATCTGTTTATTTGAAAAGCTCAGTGGCGATGACCCTAATACATTGATAGGCCTGCCACTGATCACATTAACTAAAGTGCTGGCTGAGTTTGGTGTTGACGTGTTGACATGTCACAAAACTTAGTAAAATCTATTAAATAGCATAGATTAAAATTCAGCTAAAAAGGAAAGGCTTTATGACTCGACAAGGATTGTTAATAACCTTTTTTCTATCAGGGTTAAGTTTGTTTACGAGCAAAATGCATGCCTCACAAGGGTTATTAGAAGTTTACTCATGCAATACGTGTAATTATGAAAAAGCCAAAACAATTGCTAAAGAACACCACGTCAAACCTGACTGCCAAAGGGAACCTTCATCTAATGAAAGGTTACACCTTGGTCAGCCTATTCTTAAATGCGATACTTCATCGAAAAACTTGATAATAGTAAATCCATTAGATAAAAGAGCTTTTAAATTTAATGTTAAGGCGACAAACAACTCATCAACTTCTCAAGAAAATGAGATTATTTCAACAATCGAAAGCTTGCCATTAAACACCTCAGAAAAAGATTTATTAAAAACTTTTTACGATATAGACCGAGATTTCAGAACCGCAGTATCGAAGAGTTCTTCCACAACATCCTCTAAAATTCAAAGTCCGCTTGAGCTTAATTCAACGAGTTCAAATAACGAAGATAGCTGTGCCTTACACCCAGTTAATTACTTTGGCAATCAACAATATCAAACCAACCTCCATGAAGATTTAACAAAATTCATAGAAAAAGAACTTTTTGATGCAAATTGGTTTGATAACTTTAAAGCCTCTGATACAACTGAAAGTGTGCTAAAACTACGTAAAGGCGACTCAGGATTTCAAATAAGTCTCCAACACAATGAAATAGGTTCTTATATTAGTAAGGTTTATGGAAGTTCGGATAACCTTTTAAACTTTGAAGTGAAATATAATGGTGAATTTAATATTGGTGGTACTCGTAAATTAAACTTAACTTACAAGTTAAACCGTGGCGCATCAATTATAGATGGTATGGCAATGAACTTATTATTCAGTCCTGTGGTGGATTTAACTGATGTAGCTATTTCAAATTGTCTACTTAAGTTTATTGAGGAAAATAGTAAAGAAATTGAAACGATTGATAGCCACACACGTGGTAATGCGCATTTAGCTGGGAATTGTAACCGAAAAATTAAAAAGGAATTGTGTTCTACTGAACACAATAGCCAAAAATGTACAAACTCGATTATTAGCTTACGTTGTTAGTGTTTAAATTGGCTAAGCAGTTAAAGCAAATATTGCTTTAACTGCTGGTATGAATCAACAACACATAACGGCGTATGTTGTTGCAACTGCGCCGGGCTATGGGCACCAAAACTCACTCCAATACAAGCAATACCTGCGGCATTAGCCATTGCCATATCGAGTTGGCTATCACCAATCATCACAGCATCACTTTTTGCTATGCCCTGCTCGTGCAATATTTGCTCAAGCATATCTGGAGATGGCTTCGACTGTGCATCATCTGAGCATTTTACATTCAAAAAGTACTTCCCAAGACATGACTCATTAAGAAGCCTATCAATGCCTTCACGTCCTTTACCGGTAGCCACAGCCAATTGCATACCTGCATCACTTAACTGCTTTAAAACGGATTCTACATCTTTAAATAAAGGTGTAGGTGTAACATCTAACTCACGGTACTGTGCTTTGTAACCTGCAACGAGTTCGTCGTTTAAATGTAAATGCGCCGGAAAAAGCACTTCAGTGGCTTTTGCCAGCGACAAACCAATGACGTCTTTTGCTTGTTGCTCTGTTGGAACAGGAATACCTAAGTCTCGCGCAGTATTTCGCAGGCAGGTAACAATTTTTGGCACAGAGTCCATCACAGTGCCATCCCAATCAAAAATAACCAGCTTAAACTTGTTCATTATCGGCACGTAGCTTTTTGATACAGTTTTGAAGTGCATTATCGAGTGGCGCTTCAACATGCATGGTTGTTTCGTTTTTAGGGTGCATAAAACGTAAATCATGGGCATGTAAAAACAAACGGTTTAAACCAGTCAGCTTATTTACGTATTGATCAAACTCTGCAACGCCATATTTATCATCACACGCTATTGGGTGACCTTTACATTGCGTATGCACACGAATTTGGTGAGTACGCCCCGTTACTGGCGACGCTTGCACTAATGAGCACTCAGCATATCGCTCAAGCACACGAAAACGCGTGTGCGATGGTTTACCTTCGGTATTATCAACACGAACCACACGCTCACCAGATTTCAAGGTATTTTTACGAAGTCCTTCAGTAACGTTTTTCGTTTTAGAATCCCATTGACCATCAACTAATGCCCAATAGTTTTTTTCCATGGTTTTTTCACGTAACTGTTTATGTAGATCAGTTAACACTGAACGACGTTTAGAAATAAGCAAACAACCTGATGTGTCACGGTCTAGTCGGTGTACAAGCTCTAAACTACGCTCTTCAGGGCGAAGTACGCGAAGCGCTTCGATTAAGCCATAACTTAGGCCACTGCCACCATGCACAGCCATACCCGAAGGCTTGTTGATCACCATTAAATACTTGTCTTCAAACAAAATGGCGTCTTCAAGTTGTTTTACTTTATCGAGTTTTTTTGGCACAAACTCTTCTTTTTCGGCCACTTTAATAGGTGGAATACGAACCACATCATTTAGTTGTAGTTTGTATACGGGTTTTATGCGTTTTTTATTTACTCGCACTTCGCCTTTACGAAGGATTTTATAAACTGCACTTTTAGGCACACCTTTTAGGTGAGTAATAAGAAAGTTATCAATACGTTGACCTAGATGGTCTTCACCTATGGTAACAAACGAAACTTGTAAGCCGGTTTTTTCTGACATTGCCTAATCACTGATTTAAGTAAATAATTTAGTTGCTAACGCGACGGTAATAGTGGGATAATCACCGTCGCGAACATAAAGTTTGCAAGTAACAACGGTGCTTTTATCACATTAATACATTCGTGAAGCATATTCTGGGTTGCCGATCATACAGATCCGCGCTAAGTTTTCCAAAGCTTTTATAATTACCCAGCCAACACGAGCGTTCAATTATCGGCGATGCGCGTAATATATTGCCTGAATAATTTGAGCACGAATGTTGATTAATGAACATAAAAAGCAATTGAACAAGATAAATTGACTGATAGTGACGACGTAGCAACGTCATTCAGAAGCAGCTGTTGTAGCAAGACATTGAATAAAAATTTGAACATGGTCGACTTCGGGACAAAACTCGTAAATTAAAACCGCAGAATTGGCGGCAGTTTTGACACCTATAAGAATTTAATAACGTGAGAACATGTTATTGTCAGCCACACTTAGTGATGCTCAATGTAAGCAAACAACTTCAGGTTTTGACTTTACCCAGTCGTGAGACTGCACAAAAACAACCGTCAGAAACCACTGAACAGACGAGTTTATATCGTCATGTCAGCGACAGAATTAGTAGAGTAACAATATGAAACGTATGCTAATCAATGCGACGCAGCAAGAAGAAATGCGCGTTGCACTGGTTGATGGCCAGCGCCTGTATGATTTAGACATAGAGAGCCCAGGTCACGAACAAAAAAAAGCAAATATTTACAAGGGTAAAATTACCCGTATCGAACCGTCACTAGAAGCTGCCTTTGTTGATTATGGCGCTGAAAGACACGGTTTCCTTCCTCTTAAAGAAATAGCTCGCACCTACTTCCCACAAGGCTATACATTCCAAGGTCGTCCAAATATCCGTGACGTGATCAAAGAAGGCCAAGAAGTAATTGTGCAAGTTGATAAAGAAGAGCGTGGCCAAAAAGGTGCTGCGTTAACGACTTTTATCAGCGTTGCAGGTAGCTATTTAGTACTTATGCCTAACAACCCTCGTGCCGGTGGTATTTCTCGCCGTATCGAAGGTGATGAGCGTACTGAACTTAAAGAAGCACTAAGCCGTTTAGAACTACCTAAAGGCATGGGCTTAATTGTTCGTACTGCGGGTGTTGGTAAATCATTTGAAGAACTAGAGTACGACTTAAAAGCCCTATTAGTGCATTGGCAAGCGATTCAGCAAGCTGCTGATAGCGGCCCTGCTCCGTTCTTAATTCACCAAGAAAGTAACGTAATTTTCCGCGCAATCCGTGACTATTTACGTCGTGACATTGGGGAAATTTTAATTGATAAAGCACGTGTATTTGAAGAAGCGAAAGCGCATATTGAGCGTTTCCGTCCTGACTTCATGAGCCGCGTTAAGCTTTATCAGGGCGATGTACCACTATTCACTCACTACCAAATTGAAAGCCAAATTGAATCTGCTTTCCAACGTGAGGTTCGCTTACCATCAGGTGGTTCAATTGTAATTGACCCAACTGAAGCACTAACGTCTATCGATATCAACTCATCTAAAGCCACTAAAGGCGGTGATATCGAAGAAACAGCACTTAATACTAACTTAGAAGCAGCAGACGAAATTGCCCGTCAATTACGTTTACGTGACTTAGGTGGTCTTATTGTTATCGACTTTATCGATATGACACCTCCACGCCACCAACGCGAAGTAGAGAATCGTTTAAAAGACGCTGCTCGCCCTGACCGTGCCCGTGTACAGATTGGTAAGATCTCACGCTTTGGTCTGCTTGAAATGTCGCGTCAGCGCTTACGCCCTTCATTAGGTGAAGCAAGCCAAGGCCCATGTCCTCGTTGTAATGGTCAAGGTACGATTCGTTCTAACGAATCAATTGCACTGTCTATCCTTCGTTTAATCGAAGAAGAAGCAATCAAAGACAACACATCACAAGTAAATGCACAAGTGCCTGTGGCTGTTGCCGCTTACCTATTAAACGAAAAACGTCGTAGTGTTCAACGCATCGAAAAGCGCCATAACGTTGATGTTGTGATCATTCCTAATCAACACATGGAAACGCCACATTACGAAGTAGTTCGCTTACGTAAAGACGAAACAATCGAAACAGTAAGCTACGAGCAAGTTGTTGCTCCTGAGCCAGAAGCATTTGAAATGGCTAAAGCGCCTTCAGCACCAGTTCGTGAAGAGCCGGTTCTTAAAGGTGTTGTTATGCCTACTACACCTGCACCTCAAGCTGCACCAAAAGCTGAGCAAACGACTCCTGCGGCTAAAAAATCAGAAGGTGGTTTATTTGCTGCAATTGGTAAGTTCTTCAAGTCGTTATTCAGCAATGCCGAAGAGGAAGCTGAAAAAGAGCAAGAAGAGAAAAAAGCAGCACAAAGACGTAGCAATAATCGTCGCAACAACGACAACCGTCGTCGTAGCAACAACCAACGCCGTCGCAACTCTCGTAATAAGCGTCCTGACGATGCACAAGCTAAAGAAGAAAACACAAATACTTCGAATAAGCCTGAGCAAAAAGAAGGTAACGAGAATCGCAACAAACGTCGTCGTAATTCTAACAACAGAAAACGTAATGAAAAACGTAATGATGATGTAGAACAAACGAATAAAGACACTGCACCAGAGACGAAATCTGAGCAACCAAAGGAAACTAAACCTAAGGTTCGTCGTCAACGTCGCAACTTACGCAAAAAAGTTCGCGTAACAGATGAAAGCGCAGATGAAGCAAAAGCAGTACAAACGACTGAAACAACTGAGCAAGCACCTAAAGCTGAAAAACCAGCCAAGCCTGCAAAAGAAAAAGTAGCAGTTGAAACTGAACAAGCAGAACAGCCAGTTGCTGAAAAGCAAGTATCTTCAGAACCAGTAAAAGCTGACGCTGAGCCTAAACAAGCTGAGCAAACTGAATCGGTAGTTGAATCATCAACTGATGAAGATCAAGCTCAACCTCGTACACGCTCTCGTCGTTCACCTCGCCACTTACGTGCCGCAGGTCAACGTCGCCGTCGCCCTGAGCATGATGAAAAGTCAAGTGATGACAAAGCTGATGCGCCAGCATTTATTCCAGTTGCCGACCAAGCTGCTGCTGAATATGAAGCTGAGCTAAAAGCAAAACAGGCTCAGGCTGAAACTGAAGAACCAGTAAAAGCTGAAGAGCCAGTTAAAACTGAAGAGCCAGCTAAAGCTGAAGAGCCAGTTAAAGCTGAAGAGCCAGTGAAAACTGAAGAACCAGTGCAAGCTGAAGAACCAGCACAAGCTGAAGAACCAGTAAAAACTGAAGAACCAGTAAAAGCTGAAGAGCCAGCACAAGCTGAAGAGCCAGTTGAAGCTGAAGAACCAGTACAAGCTGAAGAACCTGTAAAAGCTGAAGAGTCAGTACAAGTTGAAGAACCAGTAAAAACTGAAGAACCAGTACAAGCTGAAGAGCCAGTACAAGCTGAAGAACCAGTTAAAGCTGAAGAGCCAGTGAAAGCTGAGGAACCAGTGAAAGCTGAAGAGCCAGCACAAGCTGAAGAGCCAGTACAAGCTGAAGAACCAGTGAAAGCTGTAGAACCTGCTAAAAATGAAAAAACTGTTTTAGTAAAAGGTTCAGCAAGCGCTGCAATGGCAAAACCTACGCCAGTTGCAGATAGTGAGCCAGAGCCAACACCAGCGGCTATGGCGCATGACAAGCGTACAGCTATTCCAGATAGCGGACTTCGTGCAGGTTCAATTAAACCTGCTGGCAGAGCCCGTGCTGATATGGCAAAAACCTTAGCGGCTGATTAATTTAGTCGCTTAATAAAAAAGCCGCGTTCATAACGCGGCTTTTTTGTGTGTAATGCTTTTAAATAACAACCTGTTGAGTACCTAGGTGATTTGCATAGCCACCTACAAGAACCTTATAAACACCCTGCTCATCCGAATAAACACTGGCAGAAATATGTGAACTGCACCCCATTGCTCGGCCTTGTTCAAACTTGAAATGGTTTTCTTGCTGTACAAATACATGTTTTGATAAATAGCATGCAAGCGCACCACTGGCGCTACCGGTTGCTGACTCTTCGGGTATACCAACCAAAGGCGCGAAGTTACGACAACTTGCGGTCAGCTCACTTTGCTCTTCACACAATTCAAAGGCATGCACACCAATCACGTTATGCTGTTGGCAGAAGTCGCTAAGCGCTGCCTCATCAATAACAATTTGATCTAAGTAGCGATTCGGCACAGCGACTATAATATCTGGCAATCCTGTAGTTATTACATCAATTGGCAAGCCTGTTTCTGCTAGAGTCGTTTCATCAAGTCCTAATAAGCCTGCAAGGTCGTCATAAGCAAAGTTGCCTAGGTATTTTGGCAAGGCTTGCTCCATGGTAACTTGACCGTCTTCGGCGATTGTTACGCCTAACAAGCCCGCTTTTGTTCGCTGAGTGTAATAACCTGGTTTTAATAACCTTTGTTCGAAGAGCGTAGCAAACACCGCTAGGGTTGCGTGGCCACAAAAATCAACTTCTTCAGTTGTCGTAAAAAATGACACAGCAAAGTCAACTTCATGATCTTGCGCCACAAATGCGGTTTCTGAAAAGCCAATTTCTTTTGCAATCGTCAGTTTTTCTGCGTTTGTGAGTTTATCTGCATTCAAAACGACACCTGCTGGGTTGCCGCCTGTATTATTTGCACTAAACGAGTTAACTAAAAATGCAGTTATTATCATTATTGTATGCCTTGGTTTAAATTAAATTCATAAAACAACATGCCATTTTCCTTAGATGCTTGCTCTTCAAAAGCCAATTTTTTTAAAAGTTTAATTGATGGTGTATTTGATTCATCAACACCAGCAATGAGCTTATGCCAGTGTGGCTGAGTATCAGCCAAGTTTATAAATCCCTGCAATAACTCAAATGCAAGACCCTGCCCCCAATATTGCTCAGCTAACAAATAACCAATATGAGCATTATGGTTTTCGGTATATATAAATAAAAGCCCAACAACTTCTTGATGTTCAGATTGCAGCATTAATAAGCGGCACTCGTTAAGCATGTTACCCAACCACTTTTCAGCAACAGCTATAGAATCTATCCCCTGAAAATAACCAGGTAAGTTTGCAACTACAGCAGGGGTTAATATCGTTGGTAAGGCAATCGTTAATTGATGATGCTCATCCATTGACGAGCTTGCGTCTATTTCAATCACATTTAATCTTTTTGTAGTGAAAGATAAATTCATTTTTCATCACCTAGTAAAAGCAATAACAAAGTGAATTATTACTTAGACCATTTATTTGAAACAACTAAGATTGCAACACTAACGCTTATTACAGCAAATAAAAGACCTATAAGCAGTTGCTGGTATGCAATGAAGATTGAAAACCCAATAGCAGCACCGATACAAAAAAATAGCCCAGTATTAGCTTTGTTGCGTTTTATCATGGCCGTATCCCTCATCTGTTACCTCATCCTTGATGTTTCTTCTAATTATTGCTGCTTGGTATTTCAGGGTCGAGTTTCCCGCCTTCTCTAATATAAAGGCTGTCTTTTATCAATTCCGACAAGTACTCAGCATAACCTTTTAACTCAGGATCAGTCACCGATTTCAATGCTGTTTCCAAATCGTCTAAGTAACCTACATTTTTATTTTGCTCTGCAAACTGCTTTGAGTAGTTAGTCGCCAAATAAAGATATTCAAGTCGTTTATATCCATTTAAATCTCCATTAAGGGCATGTTGAATATCTTTAAATGCTCTAGCTCGATAGCTATTTGCCTTATTAAGGTTACCTAAAGACTGCTGCCAACGAGCAAGGATTCTTAGCAACTTATTTTTAAAAAATTCATCTTTTTCGCGAAGTGCGTAAGTTTGCTCGAGCAAAGCTAACTTTTGCTCGAGAGTTGGCTTCGAAATGTGTTGAGACGCAAGAAATTCCGTTATTCTCTCAATTTCTGCAGGTTTAAGTTCGTCAAAATCACCAATTAAAGCTATAAAACCCGATGTCTCGCAAAACCAAATGCCATTTCTATCCGTATGCGGCCAAAACACCTGATCATATTTTGATGGCCAACTGTAAATATAACCACCATAGCTTGCAGGCTCAGCAACCGCACATTTTGCACCCTTAACGATTGGGTCATCTACTTCTAACTCTCCCCACGTTGTTGAGTTAGCAAAAGATGATAAAACCAATAAAGCCACTGATAACTTTTTTTTCATAAAAACTCTCTTATAAACATCTTTAAAAATTAGATTTGTTGTTACATCTTCACGATATTCACTAGAACGTTTCAAAATCAGTTAAGGGGTTATAATTGTCATTTTAATTTTCAGCTGGTTGGGTTTATGGATGAATTACCACTTGCCAGCAGCCTCCCGAGGGCATGCATTTTTTATCTCTGTGACAAGTTTTCTTTGCTGAGCCGTCGGTTCACCTTCAACATTCGCTACCTCATCGACGAGATAACAAATTGAAGCTGCTTGCTCTTTTGTTACTTTATCTAAGCATCGCTCAATTACTTTGTGAGGTTTATTGTAAACGTCACTAGTATGCCCTAATAAATGCACACTTGAGCGTAATAAATCTGTAGCTTCTTTCATACTTAAATGAAATTCACTGTTAAAAAGAGCTAGAATTTTTTCTTTTTGTTCTTTACTCATTTCTCCATCTATTTTGGCCACTGCAACCATATATAACGCAGCCACATCCATCGGTGAATCTAACTTAAATGCGGGATTTAAATCATGGTGTTTTCTGAACTTACGACGTCGGTGCCAGCTAAAAGGATTCAACCAACCAATATCTATTCCCCCTTCTTGAAGTTTATTCAGTAACACCAAAATGGTCACTACAATACCTAAAACACCTAATACAACATGCATAGTTTTTCCTTATTTTTATCGCAGTTAATTGTTATTTATTTTTTAAATTCTTCAGCTGTAAAATTGCTTTTAAATGTGAAAGCATGTGGTGTGTCGCCGTTTTCTCGCAGATACTGCAATCTCTCTAATGCCTCTTGAGGGGTTGGAATATGGTTATCTTCAATCCACCATAAAACATAACTATCTTCTGCTAAGCGGTAAAACCATTCACCTTTTCTGCGCATGAAATCTCTGTGGTGAGTACGAAACATAAAATTTTTGAGATCTTCAACGCTTTCCCACACAGACATATTGATTATCATATTCGGATCATCAAACATTTTAATATTTGTGGCATCACCAGATTCGTCTTTTAATCGCCATACAAAACCAGCACTGCTTTCAGCAACGCCATTTATTAAATCAAGATTATCAACAAAATCTTTTATTTCTGGCGCATCTAATGGATATTTAGCAAGAGCGATATTCAATTGAGCAAGTTTCATTTATGACTCTCCTTAGCCATCGGGGAAGTTTGTACCTTGAGTGTATTAAAACTAAGCGATACTGAAAGAAAAGAAAAGCACTTTTACGCCTTCCACTATTCGAATTTTTATATTAATCATGCTAAAAACCATCTGTAGATGTTTTACTAAATCAATGATGGCAAATGGAACTACTTTATCTAATCTCCGCCACCGCAATCACCGCCGCCGTCAGAACATGAACTGTCCGATGAACAAAAGCAAAGTAAATATTAGAAGTAAATTTTTACTTAAGCTTAGGTAAAGCGAGTTGAAATTCTAAAGCTGTAAATTCATTTCTAGTGTAAGGCCCAAAAACGAACTCATTATG
>NZ_JAKEVM010000056.1 GCF_022398475.1 Pseudoalteromonas shioyasakiensis
AGGCACCTTTTTTAACGCTTTTTCTTTTTACCTTGAACGGCTTTAAAGCGCGGATTGTCTTTATTAATAACATAGACACGACCTTTACGCTTTACGATTTGGCAGCCCGGGCGGTTCTTCGCGCTTTTTAATGAACTTAATACTTTCATGTTCTTTCCTTATAGCAACTACTTGCTAGCTAAGTTTTTGAAACGACGATTAAACGCAGCAACACGGCCATCGCTTGCAACGGCTTTTTGCTTACCGGTATAAAACGGGTGTGAATCGCTTGATACGTCAATTGGCACATAAGGGTAGGTTCTTCCCTCAAGTTCAATCGTGCGCGAAGTTTTGATTGTCGAACCAATAATAAAATAGCTGTCTGCCGCTGTATCATGAAACGCGACTTGCTGGTAATCAGGGTGGATATTTGGCTTCATAATGCACCTATTTGTTATGTGATAATGTAGCAATAATAGGGTGATTGACTGTTTGGGTCAAGATAAAAATGATTCTTATTTATATTGGTTTGTCTTAATTTTGTACAAGCTGAGCAATCAATAAGCAGTTAGATTTAAAAAGCTGGATATTGTCGATAAGGCTGTTATAACTAGGTATGCGTGCTTATTTTAAAGAGGGATATGGAAGTGAATGATAAAACTAGCCGTGAAGAACTAGATCAAAATGTAATGAACACGCTTCGCGATAAAGACCATTCTGTTTTAGCTAGTCATGTAGACACCTTGTCGTGTACTCACAACGATATTATTGAGTTGTTAGCACAGTATTTAGCACTGAGTGAACAAGATGATGATGAGCGTTTCGATACCTGGTTTGATAATCTAAGTAAAGAGCAACACACCGTTGTGAAGACTTTCGAAGTGTATCGTGGTCAGTACGAGCATTTAGATTCTTAATACTTGATCAAGTTGTTTTTACATTAAAAAAGCCACCCGAAGGCGGCTTTGCCGATTAGCGCTAACTAATTAATCTAACATGTAAGCTCGCATGGTAATTTGCTCTGCTTGGCTTGAACCATAATCTGAAACAATCGTTCGAATATGGACAAAGTCACCGACGTTTCCAGTATTAGGGATCGTAGCTACCCATTCACCGTCAATGTGTTCAACTTGTGCATCTAACCAGTTTTCGCTTGAGAACTTCGTTGATACAGGGCAATAGATATAAGCAGGCACGTTAGCAATCGTACATTCTTGGCCGTATGCATATTGGAACTGTACACCTGCCAGCGCCACTTCACCTACACCGTCTAGTAAACCCGTTAACTTAACTTGAGCCGCTTCACCCGCTTTCATGCTGTTATTAATATCAACCGGTAAATCAACCATAGGCACTAAAATTGGCTGAACATCTTGTTGTTGCTCGTCAGCCGTAAATGTATAGAAACCTTGGTAAAGAGAACCTAGCTTATCATTTATTGGAGAGCGCTCACCAACACCACGGGCATAAGAACGCATTTCTAAGGTAATTTGATGAGAGCCCGGCTCAAGAGTTAACGTACCTTGATACGGAGATGCTGGCTCACCATTTACTTTTAAACCAAAGGCTGAGCTACCCATAAAGCCAAAAATACCATCATGGTTTGCGGCATCGCCAAACGAGGCAAGGTTAAAGTAAAGAACATTGGTATCGCGGCTAATAATCGCCGAGCCATTGCTGCCTAAGCTACCAGCACGTGGACCTTTAAACCAAGTGGTGTTTTGCTCAGCACCTTCAGTCATTGCGCGTGGACCATCAAAATAAGCGCCACCACTTTGAATTTGATAGTTTGGCATAACGACATTCGTCCATGCATTTTTTGTACTTGCTGTGTAATATTCATCACGCTGATGAGGTAACATAATTAACTGTGAGCTACCTGTTGAGTAGAACTCCCCGGTACTGTTGGTCATTGCCATAACATCAGTCCATGCAGGGCGCTCATCATTTTGCGAGTGATAAGACGCACTTATTTTATGCATTTTATGTTCAGCAATATTGATTTGCCCAGATTGAATTCGGCCATCAACAATATGGTTTATTGAATAAGCATAAGGTGAGCGTTCAGCCGCAATACCAGACCAGCTAACGATATTGTTGCCAGCCTCGATTTCTGCCATTAAGGCTTCACCTTGTTCGGTACTAATACCAATCACGGGGACTTTTGGTGTGCCTGTGATTGTCCCTTTATATCGACCGCCACGACCAGGACGATAAAAGATCACACCACTGGCGCCATTTTTCATCGCATTACCGACCATGTAAGACGTGAGGTAATTAGGATTAGTAATAAGCGCAATTTTGCCGTCTAACTCAAATTGACTCCAATCAGTGCTGTAGCCAGCATCACCGACAGGCACGACTTCTGCAGAGCCTTCACCATGAAAAGACAGTGCTAAACCTTGTTTGATGTAATCAAGTTCAACTCCGTTTTGCATAGTGACGGTTGTTTCTGGAGCTACCGCGCGGGTGGTGATAAATGAGCGAAAGCGATCGTCATGACCTTGTGACCATGCATACATATCATTTACGTAATCAGGAGCCATTTCGATAGCTGCAAGCTTCGCAACTTCTTGATCGTCAATCGCGTAAGTAAAGCCAAACGAATAACCTTGTGGATCAAGAGGCTGGTCAGCTTTAAAGGTAACAGGCTGAGCGTTACGTGCATCAAAGTTAATCTCTGTTTTGCCATCAATCTTACGATTTAATACAGCCATTTGTGCCGCTGATTCTACTAAACCAGAGCTGGTTTGCGGATTATCGTAAGTCATAATGTTAGCAATCAACGTATAGTAACCAGCAGGTACATCGATATTGGCTTTACCGCCAGTGAGCCTAACAAGACTGCCCCAATCATCTTCTTCATTTATTAAGTAAAGCTTAGATGGAGAGCCTGCTTGATTACCCCAGCGATCAGTCAGGTTAACAGTTAAATTAACGTGAGGTTGGTCAATCCAAAATGACACTGGCACAGTCACTTGTTGGTCGGTATTGCCAACGGTTTTGCCTGTGATATGACCTGTAATTGCACCATAAGCACTGTTATTAAGTGCCACACTAGGGTCAATCCACATAGGGACTTGAGCAACACCTTTGGCTGGGATTGTCACAGATTTAACATCTAACCCTGCCAAGGTCGCCGGTAATTGTGTTTTGCCATCTTCACCGATTAAATCTAATTTCAATTTTAATTTAATATTTTCATCAGAGGTGTTTGTTAACGTGATCTGTGTTTCGGTAAATGCACTATTGGCATTATCAAAGTAGCCATGTTCACGGTTTGCAGGGGCCACAATAGCTTGGTCAATGGCACGGTCGATATTCATGGCACCGGCACCTTGCTCAAGGACGTGAGAATCACTACTAAATACAGATGATGTAAGCACGTCTTTAATTTCTTTTGGCGTAAGGTCTTGGCGAGCTTGCATTACAATTGCAGCACCACCGGCAACATGCGGGGCAGCCATTGATGTACCTGAATACACGCGGTAGGCCGTATCACCTAAGCCACCAGAAGCCGCGGCAACCACAGAGACACCTTGCGAGGCAATATCTGGTTTTGCTGAGTGGCCATCTGGCGATGGACCGCGTGAAGAGAACGACGCCGTATTGCCATCACGATCAATAGCACCCACGGTTAATGCACTTGGCGCGCAGCCCGGTGAACCAATCGTTTCACGGGTAAAGCTATTGCCCGCAGAGATAACAAATAAAGCCTTATCGCTAAGCGCTTCAACCATCTCAACCAATGGGCCACTACAGGTTGTTGCTGTGCCACCCAATGACATATTTACAATGTCAGCTTGTTCTGAAAGCACCGCCCATTGCATGCCATTTAAAATACCGTAGGTTGATCCTCCTCCTGTATTACCAAGTACTTTACCGATAATTAAATCGGCGGCTGGTGCCACACCGACCCATTTGCCTGCTGACTCATGGCCATTGCCTGCAACGGTTGAGGCTGTATGAGTTCCATGACCATTTAAGTCATCTACACCGTTGCTCGAATACGTAAAATCACGTGATGCAATGACACGATCTAGTAAGTCTGGGTGCTCGGTGTCGTAGCCTGTATCAAGTACGGCAACTTTAATACCTTCGCCATTATAGTTAATCGCTGACTCACCATATGCGCCGGTTAGTGGGACTGTTGGAGTCAGTGTTTCTGACTGGGTAACCTTGTGAGCATGAACGACAGCATCAAGCCAAATACCTTCAACGTCAGCTTGTGCAACCAGGGTTTGCCAAGTTTGCGCTGCTTTGTCTTTGTTGATTGCAAATGCGGCGCTGTCGATTAGCTCAATTTCACCGGTTAATGACATACCAGCAAGCGTTGCTGGGACTGCAGATCCTGCAAGGGTGCCGTCGCGGTATTCAACAATGACGGGGAGCGCGTCGGTTGATGCATCATCGTAACCCGATTCATATAACTTATTAATGTTAAATAACTCTAAATCGATCGCATTTGAATCAACTAAGGCTTGAGCATGGTTTGGAACAACATAGGTGTTGTTACCACGTTTAAAGATACTGGTGAATGTATCTGAACTATCTGCATTCACTAATCGAATGCCGCCTAGCTTGCCGTCTTTATTGACAACAGCCGATACTTTGTCCCCAGTGATCAAAGTGAATGTAAGGGCATCCGCTTTACTTTGTTGTGTAACAAATGATTCTTCTGCGGTTGCTGGTTGGGCAATCGATAAGCCGAGCATGGCTAAGTAGGTCGCCTTTAAGCGACCAAGCCTTGGAAAAGGTTTCATCTTTTCATCCTTTATTTTGATGTAATTAGTTTGGAAGAAAGGAGTTATTGCTAGCTGTCAAAATAACAAATATGACAAGAGCAATAACTCAACCAGACCAATCTATCGATCAAGCAGATGAAAACCTACAAAACAAAGGTAGCAAATTGTATTAACTTATTTATAACAAAATAAACACTGTTGTAACTTTGTGCGGTCATTCAGTTTCGCTTCATTTTAAGCGCAAAAATGAGAGGTTATTTTACCGATAGATCGTACTTTGCCACTACGTCATCAATATAACGATGGCGTAAGGTGTTTTTACCTTCGTTGCCCGTTCCATGACTTAACGCGCGGTTCATTAATTTGAGCGCTTTATGTAAGCTTTGGCGCTCTTCCACGCTTAAACCTGTTTTAGTGCGTAGTTCAGTAATATCATCAATCAATAACTTAGCCACATCGAGCTGTACGGCTTCTTCAACTAAGCCATTTTGTGTTAGCACACCGTATTTACTGCATAAAAACTGCTGCCAAACTTGCTGTAAGTGCTCGTCAATTTCACTGCCAAATAATTCTTCATCGATAGCAAAGCCTTGCTCAGCAAGCTTACTGAGTTGATTTGAATATTGCTGAGCAAAATAATTAAACGCTTGGCAGGATGAGCTTATGTCATGTTTGATAATTAATTGCCCCCAACTAGTGGCACCACGAGGGTAATAGTCTTGATATTCTTCGCATTGATAAATGCCCGAATACGAACTGCATTCTAATTGACTCTGCAAACAATAACTCGGCTTTGGAAATAAACTACTTTGTTGCCATGCCGATAGCGTTTCCTCATCAATTGAGAGGGTATGGCACAGCTCTTCGGTGGTATAAAAGTAGGTTGCCAAAAATTTTGAAAGTTGCATTATCAAATACTCACAATAAATACTGTTAATTTATACAGTATTTGATTTTGGCTTAACTTTGATTTTTTCTCAAGTATTTTTATTTATTGCAGCACACTACTCGGAAAATGCCTGTGTTTGTGATACAACTAGCGCAAATTTTCCAAACATTAAAAAAGTTATGCGCAACCTAGAAACAATTAAACAAGCAAGTTTGATCACCGCTATAAAAACACCTTATTTAACCAATGGTGAAATTGATCTTGCATGTTATGACGACCTTGTTGAACAGCAAATTGCAGCTGGTGTTGATGGCATTATTGTCGGTGGTACCACAGGTGAAGGGCAATTAATGAATTGGGAAGAACACTTAATGCTAATTGCTCACAGTGTTAGCAAATTCTCTGACCGTTTATTAATTGTCGGTAATACAGGTAGCAACAATACGCGAGAAGCGATTAAAGCAACCGAGTATGGTTTTGCCACCGGTATGGATGCAGCGCTACAAATTAACCCTTATTACGGACGTACGTCGCTGGCGGGTGTGAAAGAGCACTTTAATCGTTTACTTGATATTGGTCCTGCGTTTATCTACAACGTAGCAGGTCGTACAGGCCAAGACTTAACACCCGATATCATTGAGCCACTCGCGAAGCACGAAAACTTTATCGGTGTAAAAGAGTGCGGTGGCAATGAGCGTATTGCTCATTATGAACAGCAAGGTATTGCTTGTTGGTCAGGTAATGACGATGAAGCGCATGATGCAAGACACATTCATAAAGCCCACGGTGTTATCTCGGTTACATCTAATATTATTCCAGGCTTATTCCGTCAGTTAATGGATGAGCAAAATGATGCACTTAATGCAAAACTACAGCCACTTATGGGCTGGTTATTCTGCGAGCCTAATCCAATTGCAATCAATACGGCACTTATGATGACAGGCGCGGTAAATCCTGTGTTCCGTCTTCCTTATGTGCCACTAACAAGTGCTCAGCAAGAAATCGGTTTAGGTTACATTAACGAACTCGATGTTGCTGATATAGTAGGTGAAAAAGCACAACTTTTAACCGAAAAAGACGTTATTTTACGATAAAAATGAATGAGTGCTTAATTGCGGCTGTAATTAAGCACCATTGTTTTACTTTTTTGTAGCTAATAGGTAAAATTAGCAATCGTTTGGCGTTATAAGAATAATATTTGTGAAATTTGTTGTTGAGAATTTGAGTTTATGGGTTGCACCCGAGCAACAAATAGCAGAATTAAGCCATCTCAATCTTGCTGACCTTGATTTAAGCTGGGTTGCACCGATGCAGCGCCGCCGCTTAAGCCCATTTATGAAAATGGCGCTTCATACTATGCATCAAGCGCAAGGTGAGTATCAGCAGCTAGCTGTTAATTTTTCATCGCGTCATGGCGACTTACCAAAAACATCGCAACTGTTACATTCACTTGTCGAACAAGAGCCTCTTTCTCCGACCGCATTTGGTCTGAGTGTACATAATGCTGCAACCGGATTATTTTCGATTATTGCAAAAAATAAAGCCCCGATGAATGCTATTGCTGGTGACCAAGACAGCATTATTTCTGCCATGATAGATGGTTTTGCGCGTGTTCATAGTGGTATTGAACAGCAGATTTTGATTGCTCATGCCGAAAGTGTATTACCAGATGAGTACTTACCATTTAGCGACGAGCAACAAATTGCTCATAGTGTATCGTTCGTATTATCAACAGCGCAGACCGGTAAGCCGTATTTTGAATTAACAAAACTACCTGAATCAGAACATACTCAAAGTGACTCGTGTTTACCACTGAGTTTGCAATTAGCAGCTGCTTTAACAAGCAAAGGATCACAATCGCTGCTTTCGCATCAACAATCAGCTTGGATGCTACAGTACCATGGCGACTAACGTTTACATTAAGTTGAATAAAATTTGGCGGGTACTGGCAACCGGGTTTTGTTTTTCTGTATTTGGTTTTGGCGGTATTGTACTCACCTTGTTGGTTTTGCCTCTACAACGTTTATTTGAACCTTGCCAAGCGAAACGTAAGCAAAAAGCCCGTTTAACGGTTCACTATAGTTTTAAATTCTTTGTTGCCTTAATGCATTACACCGGTGCTATCCATTTTTCTGTGCAAGATAAACAGAAATTTCATGACCTGAGAGGGCAATTAGTTCTTGCCAATCACCCTTCATTAATTGATGTTGTGGTGCTGATATCTGTGATTAAAAATGCTGACTGCGTGGTCAAAGCACACTTATTTAAAAATCCGTTTATGCGCGGTGTAATTAAAGGCACAGGTTATATTAGTAATGAAGACCCGCAAGAGTTACTGAATGATTGTGAAGCATCTCTCGCTGCTGGAAATAATCTGATAATCTTTCCTGAAGGCACCCGCACAACCCCAGGTGAACAGCTAAAATTTAAGCGTGGCGCTGCGAATATTGCTGCGCGTTGTAAAGCTCCAATTACCTCAGTGCTGATTAGTATGAAGCCCAGCACTTTGACCAAAGGCACACCATGGTATTGCGTTGCTGCAACAAAAGCGCATTTTGAGATGCGCTTTGCCACTGACCCATTTACGTTTAACGACACATTTAATAATGAACAACCCGCCATGCAAGCACGACAATTAACCCGTGATTTGCAACATTACTTTTCAGAGGAACTCAGGCACCTATGACTGAACTAAAGAACAAAATAAAACAATTAATCATTAGCAGCTTAGATCTTGAAGATATTACCGTGGATGATATTGAAAATGACCAACCTTTGTTTGTTGATGGTTTAGGCCTAGATAGCATCGATGCGCTTGAGCTTGGCTTAGCCATTAAAAAAGAGTTTAACGTTAAGATTGACGCAAACTCAGAACAAACAAAAGCCCATTTTGCATCGGTAGATGCACTGGCAGAATTTATTAACCAACACCAATCATAATACAGACTTAGAAGTAGGAATAAGCATGAAAACCGCTGCTGACATTTACAACGTTTTACAGGGCATTTTAGTAGATGAATTTGAGATCGATGCTGATGATATCAGCCTAGATGCGCACCTGTATCAAGACCTAGATCTTGATAGCATTGATGCTGTTGACTTAGTTGTAAAACTACGCGAAATCACTGGTAAGAAAATTGAGCCAGATGCATTTAAGCAAGTGCGTACTGTGCAAGATGTTGTAAACGAAGTAGAAAAACTCGTTTCATAAACATTACTATGCTCAAAGCGATAACCACAACATTGCTCTTCGTATGCTTATCTTTATACCCATTTATTGTGTATTTTGGATTACAGCATATCTCATTAAGGCAAGTGAGCTTGGTATTGATGGTATTGTTAGGTTTAAGGCTTTTACTTAGCAAGAAGTTACTGACATCTATGCCATGGATAAAGCCAGCCTCTATTTTGGCTATTATCGCTTTAGCAACAACGCAGTTTTTTAACAGTGATCTGGGCTTAAAGCTTTACCCAGTCATTATAAATACAGTAATGGCCATAACCTTTGCTTATTCGTTGAAAAGTGGCCCAACAGTCATTGAAAGTTTTGCTCGAATTAAAGAGCCTGATCTTGATGAGAAAGGGGTTAATTACACGCGCCAAGTTACTAAAGTATGGTGCGCGTTTTTTATTATTAATGGCAGTATTGCGTTATACACTAGCCTATTTACTTCGTTACAGACATGGACTCTGTACAACGGATTAATAGCCTATATTTTGATTGCTCTCTTAGGCCTTGTGGAATGGCTTGTAAGACAAAAGGTTAAAAGTAATGGTAGCGAGTAACCTGAAATTTCACCCAGACGCTGCATTTGTTGTTGCAGGGCAGCCAATAACACAAACACAGTTTTTTGCTGATATTGCGGCTTATCAAAGTAAGCTCACAGCGCTTAAAGCTGGCAGCCATGTGGTGTTATTCCATCCTGATACCTACCAATTTGCAGTGCGCTTATTTGCCTTAGCGTGTAGTGGTTATAATGTTATTTTGCCACCTAATGGTCAGCACGAAACCTTAAGTTTATTGCTAGCACAGTCTGCTTTTTTTGCCGGCGATGCGACCAATATCAATGATGATGTGCTATTTACTAACCTTGAGCAAAGTCTTGGTCACACGCCTTTGCAAACTAACCGTTTACAATGGCCAACAAACACAGCGGTTATATTTTATACGTCAGGCTCATCAGGACAATCTAAACCGATAGTGAAACCGTGGCGGGTATTAAATCGAGAGCTTGCAGTACTTTCAATGTCATTTGACTTACCCAGCCAGTTTACGTTTTTAGCAACCGTTTCGCATCAACATATTTACGGCTTATTATTTCGTTTACTTTGGCCGTTGGCGAAAGGCCATATAATTGATAGTGAACAAATTCAGTATCCTGAACATATTGCGCAAAGACTAAAAAATATTCGTTATGCAGCGCTCGTTTCAAGCCCTGCGCAACTTGGTCGTTTATGTGCTGATAATGTGTTAATTCCTGAACGCGACAAAATTAAGTGGTTATTTTCCTCTGGCGGACCACTCAACAATGAACATGCCGAAACTTTATTTAACCAGTTAGCTCGCCCGGCTACCCAAGTATTTGGTAGTACCGAAACCGGCGGTATTGCTTATCGACAAGTTACACAGGCGGCGGTTGATGTACCATGGCAGCCGTTTAATGGTAATTTTTTATCGCTGAATCATGAAGGGCGCTTGATGCTAGATTCTGCGATTTTAGAGCAATCGAATTTCCCTTTAGACGATAGAGCACTCGTTCATAAAAATGGTCAATTTAAACTGTTGGGCCGTATAGACAGAACGATAAAAATTGAAGAAAAACGTTTAAACCTAGATGAGCTTGAGAGTTATCTGCAAAGTCACGACTGGATAAAAGAAGCAAAAGTGGTGGTTATTCCAGCTAAGCGCGTGCAAATTGGTGCGGTGGTTGTACTCAGTGAAGAAGCTAATAAAGAGCTTGAACAACAGGGTAAATTGGCAATTAACCGCGCTTTACAAGCACACCTCTCAAACCGCTTTGAACGTATTTGCTTACCACGTAAATGGCGCTACATCGATGCACTTCCTTTTAACAGCCAAGCTAAATTAAGTTTAAAAACATTGGAGCAGTATTTTGCCAAGCCTGAATAACGTGACCCCAGAGGTGGCCGTTTTATCACAAACAGAAACTAGCGTGAGTTTAGCGTTAACCATTGCGGCTGATTTAGATTATTTTCGCGGCCACTTTCCAGATGCGCCAATTTTAGCAGGCGTAGTACAGCTGGATTGGGCAGTAAAATATGCTCAGCAATATTTGGGTTTTGGCAAACTAGTACAAGATTTAGAAGTGTTAAAGTTTCAGGTAGTAACAACCCCTGATATGACGGTAAACCTCACCCTTGAGCGCAATGCAAAAGGCAAATGTTTGTTTAGCTATCAATCAGAAAAAGGCCAGCATGCGTCTGGTCGAATTGTATTTTGTGATTAAGCCATGAACCAGTTTTGTATTGTTATTCCTAATTACAATCACACCCATGCTATTGCTGCTGTACTCGATGAGCTAAAAGAGCTACAGCTGCCGATAATCATGGTTGATGATGGCAGTGACGCTGATGCCAAACAAGTATTTGCAACGCTTAACGCTAAGTACGATTTTTTAACCTTGATAAGCCATGCTCAAAATCAAGGTAAGGGTGGGGCAGTTCAAACTGGGTTGATGGCTGCCTATCAGCAAGGGTTCAGCCATGCCATTCAGGTTGATGCTGACGGCCAGCATTCGTTAGCAGATATTAGTAAGTTGATTGAACTAAGTAATGCATCACCTAACAAGGTGATCAGTGGTTGTCCTATTTATGATAGCTCAGTGCCTAAGCACCGTTATTTAAGTCGTTACATCACCCATTTTTGGGTTTGGGTAGAAACGCTCAGCTTTGATATTGTTGATTCAATGTGTGGTTTTCGGGTTTACCCCTTAGCAGCCGTTGAACAATTAATGGCTAAGCAAACGCTTGGCAAGCGCATGGACTTTGATATTGAAATTTTAGTCAGGCTTTATTGGCAAGGTGTTAAAGTCACGTTTTTGCCAACCCAGGTCATTTACCCTGAAAATGGCGTATCTCATTTTCGAGCCTTACACGATAACGTGGGAATTTCGTGGCTGCATACGCGTTTATTCTTTGGCATGTTGCTACGCTCACCTAAGCTGCTTTGGCGTAAGGTGGCAGGCTAATGGCTGTAAAACATTGGTCAAAAATGCAAGAACGTGGCAATCGCTTAGGCATGCAAATATTGCTCGTATGTTATCGCGTATTTGGTCGAAAAGGCTTGTGGTTGGTGTTGTTTCCGGTGGTGTTTTATTTGTTTTTAACTGGCAAAACTGCCCGCCAAGCGTCACATGCATTCTTAACCCAAGCGCGTAAAGTAAATGGCAATAGTAAAGCAGTTACTTGGCGCGATAGCTTTCGTCATTTTCGCTGCTTCGCTGACAGCGCCTTTGACAAAATAGATGCATGGCTTGGACGAATTCAGCAACATAATATTCTTTACACCAACGAAGCGCTGTTTAAACAACTTGATGAGCAACAGCAAGGGGCTATTTTTATCGGCTCACACCTTGGTAACTTAGAGGTATGTAGAGCCCTTAGCCAACACCGAAACAGTAAAAAAATCAATGTATTGGTGTTTACGCATCATGCTGTAGAATTTAATAAATTACTGAAAAGTATTAATCCGGATGTTGCAGTAAACCTCATTCAAGTAACCGATCTTGGCCCAGATATGGCAATTATGCTCAAAGAGAAAGTCGAGCAGGGTGAAATTGTGGTGATAGTCGGTGATAGAACCAGTACCACCACCGCAGGAAGAGTTATCGAAGCTGACTTTTTAGGTAAGCCAGCCCCCTTTTCACAAGGGCCATTTATTTTAGCTGCGCTGTTAGATTGCCCGGTGTTTCATCTGTTTTGTTTAAAAGATAAAAAGCCCAATGGCGAAACATTTTACCGCGTGATTTTTGAAAAATACGCCGACAAACTCGTTTTACCGCGTAAAACGAGGCAACAAACATTACAACAAATTGTTAGCGATTATGCGCAAAGGCTCAGTTTTTATGCTGCGGCCTATCCGTATCAATGGTTTAATTTTTATGATTTTTGGCAAAATGACGAGCAAGTGTCTCGTAGTCAAAACAAGGAGAACTAAGGTGTCAGAGCACTCGACTACCGTTTTTGGCAAACAGCGTTTATCAATCGAAGATATTGTTCATATTGCATTAGAGCAAGGTGCTGTTGCGTTAACATCAGACCGTCAATTTGCTAATAAAATAGACAGCGCCGTGGCGTTTTTAGATAAGTTGCTTGAAGATGATGGCGTGATATATGGCGTTACCACAGGTTATGGCGATTCAGTAACCGTAAAAGTGCCACTTGATTTAGTCAATGAGTTACCACTGCATCTTACTCGTTTTCATGGTTGCGGCCTTGGCGATGTGTTTAATCAAGCCCAAGGGCGCGCTATTTTAGCGACTCGTTTAACTTCGCTTTCACAAGGGTATTCTGGCGTTAGCTGGGAGATGTTGAATTTATTACGTGACTTTTTAAATCACAATATTGTACCGGTGATCCCGCAAGAGGGGTCTGTAGGAGCCAGTGGTGATTTAACGCCGCTTTCGTATGTAGCCGGTGCTATGGTTGGTGAGCGAGATGTGTATTACAAAGGCGAAATTAAAAACAGTCTAGAGGTGATGCAAGAACTAGGCTTACAGCCATTAAAGCTACGCCCGAAAGAAGGGCTGGCAGTCATGAATGGCACTGCCGTGATGACAGCTTTGGCATGCCTTGCTTATGATAGAGCAGATTACTTAGCTAAATTGACTAGCCGCATAACAGCCCTTGCAAGCCTTGCATTAAAAGGTAACAGTCATCACTTTGATGATATTTTGTTTTCAGTGAAGCCACATCCAGGGCAACAGCAAGTAGCTGCATGGATCCGTGGTGATCTAAATCATGTAGAACACCCTCGTAATGCTGACCGCTTACAAGATAGGTATTCAATTCGCTGTGCTCCACATGTTATTGGTGTGCTGCAAGATAGTTTGCCGTGGTTTAGGCAAATGATTGAAAATGAACTAAATTCGGCAAATGATAATCCAATCATCGATGGCGAAGGTGAGCACGTATTGCATGGTGGTCACTTCTATGGTGGTCATATTGCAATGGTAATGGATAGCATGAAAACCGCTGTTGCTAATTTAGCCGACTTAGCAGACAGACAAATCGCATCCTTAGTTGATACGCGCTATAACAATGGTTTGCCTTCTAATCTATCGGCGAGTAATGATGAGCGTCGCTACATTAACCATGGTTTTAAAGCGGTCCAAATTGGCGCCAGTGCATACACGGCCGAAGCATTAAAACTGACCATGCCAGCAAGTGTGTTTTCTCGTTCAACCGAGTGTCACAACCAAGATAAAGTGAGCATGGGAACTATCGCTGCACGAGATTGTTTGCGTATATTGCAGCTAACTGAGCAAGTGGTTGCAAGTACTTTGCTTGCGAGTATTCAAGGTTTGCGTTTACGTATTAATAGCGGTGAGCTTGAATTCGCTAGTTTAACTAGTGATGTACAAAGTATGTATCAAGACATTAGCGAGTTTTTCCCGCTGCTTGATGAAGACCGTCCTCTAGAGGCTGTTCTTCGCTTTACGGTAGACGCTATTCAAACAAAACGTTGGAGTTTATATGCATAGTCGTGGCTCGTTGTTGAGTACTCATGTTGAGATTGAAATTCCTTTTCATGATTGCGATCCAATGAATGTGGTATGGCATGGTAATTACCCGCGCTATTTAGAAGTCGCGCGCTGCGAATTACTGCGTTTGTTTGATTATGATTATGTGCAAATGCAAGAGTCTGGCTATGCGTGGCCGATTATTGACATGCATATTAAGTACGTCGGCTCAGCATTGTTTACACAAAAAATCCGCGTTGATGCGTACTTAAAAGAATATGAAACACGATTACGTATCGATTACGTAATCACTGATTGCGCTACAGGTAAAAAGTTAACCAAAGCAACGACTATCCAAGTTGCGGTTGATATAGAGAAAAAAGAAATGCAGTTTGTTTCGCCGCCTGTACTCCATGAAAAACTTCAAAAGGTGATTTAATGCGATTAAGCGTGTTGTTACTGAGTGTGCTCGTTTTTTTTCCTGTGTTTGCATCAAGCGCAGTAACAGAGCAAGGCACATTTAGCCAAGAAAAGCATTTTAAAGGGTTTAGTAAGCCTTTTATATCAACAGGTTCGTTTGAACTTGCTGAAGATAGCCTCACTTGGCAAGTTGAATCTCCGGTTAAAAGCACGCTATTAATCAAGCAAGGGCAAGTATATACCCTGGATGACCAAGATAAGCCGCAGCTACAAAAAGGTGCAGAGCCTTACGTTAATTTACTGCAAGCAATTTTAAAGCATGATGAAGTGGCACTTGCTGAGCAATTTACGATGACAGAGCATGCAGAGCCCGGTTGTCAGACTTTATTGCCTAAAGATAACTTGCTAAAGCAGCTATTTAGTCAGTTCGAATTATGTGTAGCAGCAGAGCAAGTGAGCCGTGTGCGTCTTCAAGAAGCAAATGGTAACTTTACTGTGTTACGCTTTGCTTATCCTCAAAATGAGCATAAACAGTGAAAGCATGGGGCCTAACGCTTGCTTGGCTAAGCCTATTAGTTAGCGCCTTAGTGGTTGTTTTTATTCTAAAACAGCCGACGTTGAATAATGATATTTTGGCTTTGTTGCCAAAGTCAGAACCGCGTTTACAGCAAGTCGAAGAACACTTTTTTTCAGCTAATAAACAGCAGTTGAGCTTTTCTTTTCGGGGTGAGAATAAAGTAAAAGCTTATGATGATTTACATCAGTGGCTGGCGAGTAAACACATTGAGCCTCGTTTTAAGTTACCCGAAATCTCCCAATTGGCAGCATTTTACGGTCAGTACGCTGGGCATTTAGTCTCCGAGGAATATAAACAAGCTATTGGCGATGCTAATCGCTTTCAACAGTATTACTTTAGTCAGTTGAGTAAAGTCGCTGATCCTTTTGTTTCAAGTACTATCAACCAAGACCCAACACTTGCTACAGCAGGGTTCTTATCTGAGGCAATGACACACATACAGCAATTTGAGCTGCAAGATGGCCGAATTAACATTAACTATCAAGGTGATGAGTATTTAATGTTATTTGTGCAAAGTGCTGACAATGCCTTTTCAATAAATCAATCAATAGCGTTGAGCAATGAGATAGTTGCCTATATCGCTGAGCTTGAAGGCCGCTATCCAGATACACAAATTCGCTATGCCGGTGCTTTATTTCACACCGCAGCAAATGCGCAGCAAGCCAAATTTGAAATGACCTTGTTTGGTTCGGTGAGCTTGCTGGCGCTTATTGTGATGGTGGTGTGGGTGTTTCGCTCGATAAACGCATTGTGGCTGGCCTCTGTAACCGTGATAAGCGCCGCTATTGGCGGCACCATTGCGCTGATCAGTATTTTTAGTCAGGTGCATGTATTAACCATGGTGTTTGCCGTTACACTGATTGGTATTGCCATTGATTATGCATTTCATGGCATGCTTGATTTAACCGAGCAGCCGCAAGGTTTTAGCCAAGGGCTTAAACTGGCACTGTTGTTGTCGTTACTAACCACCACACTCGGTTACGCGAGTTTGTTTTTCTCACCCGTGCAGTTACTCAGTCAAGTGGGCGTGTTCGTTGTTGCAGGGCTAGTTACAGCTTGGCTTTGCACACGAATTTTACTGCCTTATTGGCAAGCTGGTTTAACCATTAACACTGCTGCGCATCAATTAGCTAACTGCTTAAGTGGTTATTTAAAACGATTAACGCATTATCGCGTCGCACTCAGTATGCTGACGTTAGTGTTATTGAGTGCTTTTGCCTTACTAAAACCCCCTGTGATTAATGATGATGTAAAGCTGTTAAATGCAAGTCCTGCTGATTTAATGCAAAACGAAGCGTTGCATATGTCTTTATTAGGTAAAGATAATGGCCAAATCATGATTTTATTTGCTGATAATGCGCAGCAGTTATTAGTAGAGCAAGAAGCATTAAAAGCAACTATTCGCGGTCTTAATGGCCGTGCCTTGATGCTTAGTGACTTAGTGCCTAGTAAACAATTACAACAGCAAAACTACGATCAACTGCATTCGGCCCAGCAAGCGATGAGTGTGGTTAGCCAAATGACAGGGACGCCCGTTGAGCTCCCAACATCAATGCTTGATTTAAACGCGGCACTTAATTCACCGTTAGCGCCGTTAATCGCTAACCAAGTGATCTCAAACAACACACTAACCGCAAGCTGGTTTATGGTAACAGGTGTAAATAAATCCGAGCTGATGGATTTAGCCAACGCTTACCCAGATTTAGTTGTTTACGATAAAGTCGCGATGATAAGCGAAGGTTTAAGTCATTACTCAAATTCGTTACTGGTGACACTGGCCATTGCGATGACCTTTGCGTTATTACTCTTTAGCGTTAAATTTGGTTTTAAAACGGCGTGTAAACAAACGTTAGTGCTTGTACTAACAACCGCGGCTGTACTGCTACTATGCAGTGCGCTGCAATCTCAGCTGTCGATTTTTAATTTATTAGGCTGTTTATTGATATTAGCGTTGGCAATCGATTACTTGGTGTTTTATCAGGTCAATAATTTAAGCTCGAGCAATGTACTCGCAATTAGTTTGTCAGCGGCATCATCGATGTGGGTATTTGGCATGTTGGCCGTTTCGAAAACGCCGGCCATTTTCAGTTTCGGATTAACGGTATTAGTGGGGCTAGTTTGTATCTATATCCTGGCGCCGCTCAGTATTGCATTACCTAAAAATAAGGAAAAATAATAGGTGAATAATCAAGTTCAACAGGCTGATGTTGTTATTATTGGTGCTGGCCCTTCAGGTGCCGTGGCTGCCAGTTTACTGGTGAAAAAAGGTTGGCATGTAGTGGTGTTAGAGCAGCAAACCTTTCCGCGTTTTTCGATTGGTGAAAGTTTATTACCCCAGTGCATGAGCTTTTTAGCAGAAGCAGGCCTTGAGCAAGCGGTGCAAACACAGGCACAATCGCTTGGTTTTCAGTTTAAAAATGGTGCGGCGTTTCAACGTCGTGGCGACCACACAACAATCGATTTTACCGAGAAATTTAGCGAAGGCCCTGGCACGACTTTTCAAGTAAAACGCGCTGACTTTGATAAATGCTTAGCCGATGGTGCCATGCAGCAGGGGGCTGAAATTCGATACCAACATAGCGTGTTAGCGTTTACCGATTGTGAGGATGGCGCTTTACTTGATGTTACGGATGAAAACCAGCAAGGCTATCAAATTAAAGGGCGCTTTGTACTTGATGCTAGTGGTTTTGGCAGAGTATTACCTCGCTTACTTGATTTAGAGTCAGCATCAAATTTCCCAGTACGTTGGGCTTTTTTCAGCCATTTTAAAGATAATATTAGCGATACCCAGTTTGACCGCGAAAAAATCTTAATTAATGTTCATCCAGAGCATAAAGATATTTGGTATTGGCTGATCCCATTTAGTGATGGTACGGCAAGCATTGGTGTCGTTGGTAAACCAGAGCAACTTAATGATAAACAACCACTCGCTGGTTTAAATGAATTTATCGAACAAGATAGCTATTTAAGTGAGTTATTAGCCAATCGTGAAGCAATTGGTGAAGCGCGTGCTATTAAAGGCTATTCGGCTAATGTGTCGAGCTTGTATGGTGAGCATTTTGCACTACTTGGTAATGCCGGTGAGTTTTTAGATCCGGTATTTTCATCTGGGGTGACGATTGCATTAAAATCAGCTTCATTGGTTGCTCCTATAGTAGATAGCTACTTACGTGGTGAGCAAGTTGATTTCAAAAACGATTACAGTGAGCCTTTGCAACAAGGGGTTAATTGCTTTAGAACCTACGTCAGTGCTTGGTATGATGGCTCATTTCAGGACGTGATTTTTTACAGTGAGAAAAACCAACAAGTGCGCGAGATGATCAGTGCTATTCTTGCTGGTTATGCATGGGATTTACAAAACCCATTTGTAAAACAAAGCAACAAACGCTTAAATACACTGGTTGAATTATGTCGCGACTAACACGCTCTTTGCTCTTATCTTTGAGCATATTAGTGGCAAGTTGCGCCAGTGAATTTGCAGTAAAAACGGGTGTTGATTTAGCGCCAAATGCAGGGATTTATTTGCTTGATCCACCGCCGTCATTAGTTGCCGATAATTGGCAGCAAGTACTTGAAGTACACCATGGCGATGAGCAGCATACATTACTAGCGCAGCTGAGTTTAAACAGTGAAACGGGGATTAACTTGGCTGTTATGACGGCTCAAGGTATGCCAATCTTTCAGTTAGAAAAAGCGCCACTAGGGCCGATTAAAAGCGAAAAAATGCTCCCTATCAACGCGGTTGATCCTCGCTATATTCTTGCTGATATCATGCTAGTACACTGGCCGGTTACTGTGCTGAACTCGCAACTTTATAATTTGAACTTGGTTGAACAAGGCTCGACACGGCGTTTATATCAAGGTGAACAGTTAATTAGTGAAATTCGCTATTTAGACGGTGCAACAGAACTTGTAAACTTTCAGCGAGATTACAAAATTAAATTTCAAAGGGTTAATTGATTATGCCATTTTGGCTTAACGACTTAGGTATTGTTAGTGCATTGGGGGTTGGTCATCAACAAACAATGCAAAGTATCAGCTTACAACCTAAACAAACACTCACAGAGGTGACGTCGCTTGCATTTGAGCAGCGCCCAACTTTTGTGGGGTTGGTTAATGAACTGCCATTAACAGCATCAATGCGATTTTATCAGCTAATCGATTTAGCGCTGGGGCAAATTGCTGACACATTAGCAAACATAGACATTCCGAGCAGCCGTATTGCTGTGGTGATTGGTACTAGTACTGCTGCAATTCAAGAAGGTGAAAGAGGTCGAATTGCCCATGCAGCTAAGGGAAAGTGGCCAGAGGAGTTTGATTATTACGACCAAGCGCTCGTCGCACCTGCCAATTATATTGCCAAAAAACTCGCTGCGAAGGGGCCAAGTTACAGCATTTCAACTGCGTGTAGTTCAAGTGCCAAGGCGCTTATTAGTGCGCGCGCCTTACTCAGTGCCGATTTAGCCGATGTGGTAATTTGTGGTGGGGTAGATAGCTTGTGCCAACTCACTATTAATGGCTTTGATTCGTTATCGTCTATCAGCGATGAAATTTGTAAGCCGTTTAGTGGCGACAGAGCAGGCATCAATATTGGTGAAGCCGCAGCGTTATTTGTTATGAGTAAAGAGCAGCATACAAAACAGAGCATTGCCTTTTTAGGTGGTGGTGAAAGCTCCGACGCCCACCATATTTCAGCACCGATTGCAGACGGTTCTGGCGCAATTGCTGCTATGACAACGGCGTTGCAAGACGCGAATTTAACGCCTTCAGATATCGACTACATTAATGCCCATGGAACAGCCACACCGCAAAATGATGCGATGGAATCTCTGGCAATCAGTGAGGTATTTGGCAAAGATACTAAAGTGAGCTCTTCTAAACATTTGACCGGCCACACTCTAGGCGCTGCAGGTGCCTTAGAAGCGGGCTTATGTTGGCTTTATTTGGCTTACCCAGAGTTTAATCAATTAGTATGCAATCAGGTTATAAAAGACGAATCATTGGCTGAAATTGGCTTAATAACACAACCAGAAACGGCAGAAATTAACACCTGTTTATCAAATTCGTTTGCCTTTGGCGGCAATAATGTCAGTGTAGTACTAGGACATCTAAATGAATCACTATAAAATTGAGCAAGTAGTCCCTCATAGTGAGCCAATGATATTGCTCAATCGCCTATCTAGTTACAGCGAAGAGTCAGGTTGCTGTGAAGTGGATATTAGTTCACAAAGCCCGTTTTATGACGAGAGCTTAAATGGGGTTGCCAGTTATATTGGTTGTGAATATATGGCGCAAACTATCGCAGCTTATGCGGGTGCGCTGGCAAAAGACAAAGGAAATGAAGTACAAATCGGTTTTTTAATTGGTACGCGCAAATATAAAACCTATGCACCGGTATTTAAAAACGAGCAAACGCTTAAAGTCTCGGTGACAAAATTATATCAAGAAGAATCAGGGTTAAGTGTATTTGAGTGTCAAATACATAGCGATGAAACATGCTTAGCAGAAGCAAAAATTAATGTGTTTCAACCACAAGACCCAATGCAGTTTATAAGAGAAAATCAATGACAAAACGTATTTTAGTCACCGGCTCAAGCCGTGGTATTGGCAAAGCAATCGCACTTAGATTAGCTAACGATGGCTTTGATATTGCTGTTCATTGTCGCAGTGGTGTGGCTGAAGCAGAGCAAACCTGTGAAGAAATCAGTGCGCTTGGTCGTCATGCTAGCTTATTGCAATTTGATGTTTGCGATAGAGAGCTTGCAAAACAACAAATTGAAGCTGATATTGCCGAGCACGGTGCGTATTATGGGGTGATCTGTAATGCCGGTATCACGAATGATATGGCGTTCCCAGCGATGCAAGGTGATGATTGGGATAAAGTGATCCGTACTGGCCTTGACGGTTTTTATAATGTGGTTCATCCAACGGTGATGCCAATGGTGCAAGGTCGTAAAGGTGGCCGTATTGTCACTATGGCGTCAGTGTCAGGGATTGCCGGTAATCGCGGGCAAGTTAACTACAGTGCCGCTAAAGCGGGCATTATTGGTGCGACCAAAGCGCTTTCGCTTGAGCTTGCAAAACGTAAGATCACCGTTAACTGCGTAGCTCCAGGGCTAATCGAAACCGAAATGACAGACGATTTACCGGTTGATGAAATGCTAAAAATGATCCCATTAAAACGTATGGGTTCGGTTAGTGAAGTCGCGGGTACTGTGTCGTTTTTATGTTCAGATGACGCCGCGTATATCACCCGCCAAGTTATTTCTGTGAATGGCGGTATGGTGTAATGAAGCGCGTTGTTGTTACAGGCATGTCTGCCATTACTGCATTAGGTGATACCTGGGGTGAATTTAAAACCGCTTTGCAAAAAGGTGAAAATGCCGTCCAGTACATGACTGACTGGGATGTGGCGCCAGAACTAAACACTCGACTAGCAGCACCTGTTACTCATTTTAGTAAACCAAGCCACTATAAGCGTAAACAAGTTCGCTCAATGGGGCGTGTTGCTATGATGTCGACCCGTACTACAGAGCTTGCTCTAGAAGAAGCTGGGCTATTAGAGCACTCAAGTCTAACCGACGGCTCTACTGGTATTGCTTTTGGCTCATCAACGGGGTCAACGCCACCATTATTAGCTTTTGCAAAAATGATGGAAACCGGCGAAATGACAGGCGTAACGGCCACCAGTTACATCCAGATGATGGCGCATACAGCGCCTGTGAATGTGGGTGTCTTTTTTGGCTTAAAAGGTCGGGTGATCACTACCAGCTCTGCGTGCACATCAGGCTCGCAAGGTATTGGTTATGCTTATGAAGCGATTAAGTATGGTCGCCAAAAAGCCATGGTGGCTGGTGGCGCAGAAGAGTTATGCATCACAGAAGCTGCGGTATTTGACACTTTATACGCGACGAGCACAAAAAATGATGCTGCGAAAAGTACGCCACGACCATTCGATCAAAATCGTGATGGTCTGGTTATTGGTGAAGGTGCAGGCACGCTCATTTTAGAAGAGTATGAGCATGCCCTAGCCCGTGGAGCGACTATTTATGCGGAGCTGGTCGGTTTTGGTTGTAACTCAGATGGTCAACATGTGACGCAACCTACCGCAGAAACTATGCAAGTGGCTATCGAAATGGCACTTAATGATGCACAGCTTACTGCCGACCAAATTGGCTATGTGAATGCTCATGGTACGTCAACAGATCGGGGTGATATTGCGGAGTCTCTGGCGACTTTCAATGCCCTTGGCAAGAAACCTATTAGCTCATTAAAGAGTTATTTAGGTCATACCTTAGGAGCGTGTGGCGCCATTGAGGCATGGGCAAGTATCAATATGATGAATGATGGTTGGTTTGCACCTACTATCAATTTAACGGATGTCGATCCTGAGTGTGCTGATTTAGACTATATCAAGGGCAATGGCCGTGAAATGCAAACAGATTACATTATGAGCAATAACTTTGCGTTTGGTGGCATCAATACCTCGTTAATTTTTAAAAAGTGGCAAGCATGATCAAGCGCTGCATCATAAGTATTTTATTTATTCTAACTTTTAATGCTTATGCTGCACAAGACAGTGTAGAAAAGGGCACTGCAAAAATGGAGTTCGGTGCAGGCCTTTTTTATGCAGATATCCCGCATTATTTAGGTTCAGATGAAAGTGAGCAATACCTATTGCCTGTGCCTTATTTTCGTTATCAAAGCGATAAAATGGCCATCGACCGTAATAACTTCACTGGCTTTTTGTGGCAGCAAGAAAATCTCCATTTAGATTTATCTGCCAACGTAGGTCTTGCAGTTGACAGTGAAGACAACAAAGCCCGAGAAGGTATGGATGATCTAGATTGGGTGTTTGAATTAGGGCCTTCACTTAATTACTACCTAATAGGTGAACCAAACGCTAAACAGCATTTGTATTTAAGCCTGTTTGCACGCAAAGCCATTGCGACAGATTTCTCAGGTATTGATGATATTGGCTGGCGTTATGGGCCAAGTGTGTATTATCGAGTGCCGATCATCGAAAAAGCGGATTCACAATTTTCATTAGCGTTTCGTGGCAATATCAACTTTGCTAGCGATAAATACCTTGATTACTACTATGGAGTGAGTGACTTACATAGCAATGAAACTCGCCAAGCATACTCAAGTCGTTCAGGTTTTTCTGGTGCTGATGTATCAATTGGGGTACATTTTGACACACCAAAGTATTGGTTAGGTGGTTTTGTTAAATATCATCACCTTGCTAACAGTCAACAAGATGCAAGCCCACTCGTGAAGCAAGATTATAATGTTTCGGTTGGTTTTGGTGTTGCATGGAAATTTTATAGAAGGAATTTTTAAATGAAGTTATTGACCCTTGTATGTGTTTTAGCGGCTTGTTTGTTTTYAACAAACAGTTTTGCACGTGATGATATACAAACGCTACCTGTACAAGCACTACTTGAAACCACCAAAGCGAAACAAGCGCTGTTAGATATTCCGCTGTATTTCGCTGATCAAAGTCATAACAGCATTAAAACCAATTATGGTGAAGTGATCACCAACAAGAAAACCAACGCATTTAATAAAACTGACCGAGAAGCGTGTGAGTGGGTAATGCTTAGTGCTTTAAAAGCATTACAAGAGCGTGCTGTTCGTGAAGGCATGAATGCAGTTGTAAATATTCAGTCGTACTACAAAAAACGTGAGTTCGTTAGCCAAACCGAATATCAATGTGGTGCGGGCACATTTGTTGCTGGCGTGGCATTAAAAGGCACTTTAGTTAAGTTATAACTAACTAAAGTCATTTTTTTTCTGTATAATTTGCGACCCTTGATATGATGGCCGCAGGTTATACAGCATGAATTTTAAATCATTTAGTTTTTCTTCTGAGCTTTTACAGGCATTAGAAGAGCTTAATTTCGAAACGCTTACTCCCGTTCAACGTAGTGCAATTCCTGCGGTAAGAAAAGGCAAAGACGTACTTGTTAGTGCGCAAACAGGCACGGGTAAAACCGCTGCATTTGCTTTACCACTTATCCAAAAATTATCAGAATCAGCGGTTAGTGAAAATAATGCACCGAGTGCATTAGTGCTTGCACCTACCCGCGAATTAGCTGAGCAAATCGCTAATAATTTTAAAGCGTTTGCAAAATACACCGAACTCAAAACAGTGTGCTTGTTTGGTGGTATCAATCTAGCGGGTCAAGCTAACGATTTGAAAGCAGGTGTCGACATCGTGGTTGCAACGCCAGGGCGCTTACTTGATCATCTGCGTTTGGGTAACATCAGCTTAGCTAATGTTAAGCATTTAGTGCTTGATGAAGCTGACCGTATGTTAGACATGGGCTTTATCAACGATATGCAAATTGTTATTAATGGTTGTGATGAAGCGCGTCAAATCTTATTGTTCTCTGCCACTTTCCCGGCGGCAATTAAACAATTTGCGAGTAAAGTACTAAAGCAGCCTGAAATCATTCGTGTTGATCAAACAAACAGTACTGCAGAAACAGTGCAACATGTTGTTTATCCAGTTGAAGAGCGCCGTAAGCAAGAGCTTTTATCTGAATTGATTGGTAAGAAAAACTGGCAGCAGGTACTTGTTTTCGTAAACATGAAAGAAACCGCTGATGAGCTTGTAAAAGAGCTTAATCTTGACGGGATTCCTGCTGTTGTTTGTCATGGTGATAAAACCCAAGGTAACCGCCGCCGCGCTTTACGCGAGTTTAAAGAAGGTAAAGTTCGCGTGCTGGTCGCAACTGAAGTAGCTGCTCGTGGTATTGATATTGAAGGGTTGCCACGTGTGATCAACATCGATCTACCTTGGCTTGCAGAAGACTACGTGCATCGTATCGGCCGTACAGGTCGTGCTGGTAAGCCGGGTCAAGCAATTTCGTTTGTGAGCCGTGAGGAAGAAAACACTTTATTCGATATCGAAAAGCTAATCGGACAGCGCATCAAGCGTATTGTTTTACCAGGTTACGAAGTAAGCAGCCGTGAAGTACTAATTGATAAAATTGGTAAAAAGCCGTCGCATTTACGTCGTAGCCGTACAAATAAGGCTTCGGGTCAGGCAACGGGTGAAGCGCGTGCAAAGAACCGTTCACGAATCGCAAATGTTCGCAAATCTTTGAAAGGCAATAAATTAAGCCTTAAAAAGTAATAAATTCCGATAACAAACGTATAAAAAAGCCCCATTGCTG
>NZ_JAKEVM010000057.1 GCF_022398475.1 Pseudoalteromonas shioyasakiensis
ACTTAATATAGGCACCTTATTTACGCAAAAAAGCCCCATTTAGGGGCTTTTTTGTATCTGCTATTTTGTATCTTAAATTAAAGATTAAAACGCAGATGTATCTTGGAAAAGACCTACTTTAAGATCTTTTGCTTCATAGATTACGCGGCCATCTACTTCTACAGTACCATCAGCCATACCCATGAATAATTTACGTTTAATAACACGCTTCATGTCTAAACGATAAGTTACTTTTTTAGCTGTTGGTAAGATTTGACCAGTGAATTTAACTTCACCTACACCAAGTGCACGACCAAGACCTGGACCACCAGACCAACCTAGGAAGAAACCAACTAATTGCCACATAGCATCAAGACCAAGACAACCAGGCATTACTGGGTCACCTTTAAAGTGACAGTCGAAGAACCAAAGATCAGGGTTGATATCTAGTTCTGCAACGATTTGGCCTTTACCGTGCTCACCACCATCAGCAGTGATAGAGATAATGCGGTCCATCATTAGCATGTTGTCACTTGGTAAACGACAGTTGCCTTCACCGAACATTTCACCTTGACCGCAAAGGACCAATTCTTCTTTTGTATAGCTGTTTTTAGGTTCCATAACTCTCATTCATCGCTTAGAAATTGCCCCGTACTTTAGCGTACACTTGTACGCTAAACAACTCGGAGCAGTTAATTATTTGCTATTTTTAGCTTGTTTTATGACCATTTAATTAAACTGTCGCTGATAAAGGGAGATAAAACCGCGCATTGTGAAGTAAAAATCATTATAATTGCTGTGATTCTTTAACCAGTCTAAAGGAAATTTATGATCCTTTTTGTAAACTCACTGACAGTGATTGATTTTTCTTACTTGTGTAATAAACGCGGCGCAGTTGGCGAGAGCTGGATTGTGGATTTAACTCTGCACGGTCAATTAAATGATGAGTCGATGGTGCTTGATTTTGGCTTAGTTAAAAAGCAAATCAAGGGCATTATTGATAACTGTATCGACCATAAACTTGCTGTGCCAGCTTCTCTAAACGGTTCACTAAAACAGCATGCTGAGCACAGCGTGCTAGATTGTCACTTCGGTGATAATTATCACTTAGCTATGAGTGCTCCTAACCAAGCATACTGTTTAATCGATGCTGATGTTATTGATGAAAAATCTGTAACTGAGTTTTTAATTAAAACTATTATGCCTGAGCTCCCTAGCAACATCGAAAAGATTGAAATTAATTTATACCCAGAGCATAGCCAAAGTTTTTATTATCATTACAGCCATGGTCTTAAAAAGCACGATGGTAATTGTCAGCGTATTATTCATGGTCATCGCTCTCAGATTGGTATTAGCCTTGATGGTATGGCTATGCCTCGCTTACAAAAAGAGTGGGCAGATAAATGGGAAGACATTTATCTAGCAACAGCTGAAGATGAAATCAATAAATCAGACCTTAAGCATGTAACTGCACAAGAGAACGATGTGTGCTTTGCTTACACATCACAGCAGGGCTATTTTGAAATGGCGATAGACAAATCACGCTGCGACATTTTACCTTGCGATACTACGGTTGAGTGCATTGCAGACTACTTAAGTTCACAAGTTAAAAACCAATACCCTGATTCAGAAGTTAAAATTACAGCTTACGAAGGGGTTGGCAAGGGGTCAATCAGTTATGCTTAAAGGATTATTAATAGCAGCATTTGCAGGATTGTTTTCTTTAACTGCAAGTGCTGTTGAATTAAAAGGACATTTAACTCAAGGTGGTTTAGTAACAGGCCAAATTGATGGCGCTAAAAGTGTTAGCTTCAATGGTGAGCCTCTTAAGCTTTCAACAAATGGTGAGTTTGTATTTGGCTTTGGTCGTGATGCCAAGACAAACCATAGCCTTTCTTGGGTTGATAGTGCTGGTGTAAGCCACGAACAAGCAATTGTGATCACTAAGCGTGATTACAAAATTGATAAAATCACCGGTGTAGCAAAAAAATATGTTTCGCCACCAAAAGAAGTGTCTGAGCGTATTAGCCGTGAAGCTGTAGCTGTACGTAAAGCTAGGCAAGTCAATTCTGACTTAAGGTACTTTTTAGACCCTGTTTATAAGCCGGCAACGGGGCGCATTTCAGGTGTTTATGGGAGCCAGCGTTACTTTAATGGTGAACCCCGCCGTCCGCATTTTGGTTTAGACATTGCTAATAAAACGGGTAGCCCAGTGTATGCACCAGTGAGCGGCACAGTTGTTTTTGCTGATGCTGACTTATATTACTCTGGTGGTACCCTGATTCTTGACCATGGCCATGGTGTTACCTCTACTTATATTCATTTAAGCAAATTAGATGTAAAAGTAGGTGACGAAATTAAGCGTGGCGATAAAATTGCCGAGATCGGTGCGACCGGTCGCGTAACTGGCCCTCATTTAGACTGGCGTTTTAATTGGAAAAATGAACGCCTTGACCCTGCGCTAATGATGCAAGACACATTAGCTAATAAAAAGTAGAGACTATGACACAACAAATCGATCGTGACGCTATTATTGCAAAGCGTATTGCTGACTCAACAACGTCGGTAACAAAAACAGTTTTTCCTGGCCGTACTAACCACCACAATACTTTGTTTGGCGGTGACGCGTTGGCATGGATGGATGAAGTAGCGTTTATTGCTGCTACACGTTTTTGCCGTAAGCCACTTGTAACGATTTCGTCTGACCGTGTTGATTTTAAAGAAGCCATTCCGGCTGGTACATTTGCAGAGCTTATTTCTAAAGTTGTACACGTAGGTAACACTAGCCTTAAAGTAGATGTTGAAATCTTCTTAGAAACAATGCACAAAGACGATAAACACTTAGCTATTTCTGGTAGCTTTACGTTTGTTGCTGTTGATGATAACCACAGACCAACTCCGGTAGTGTGCGACAAAATGATCAACGGATTCGAATAAGACTTACAGTGAGTTTTAAATAAATTAAGTACCTTCGGGTGCTTAATTTAATACACAAGAAGAACACATCATACTATATTTGATTTAAGCATATCTCAGCAAGGAACAAAATATGCAGCTATAAGTTATCAGAGGAGGGGAGCGATGCGTTTAATATTTTTATTCTGTTATATAGCTATATTAGTGTTAGCATTTAATCAATTCGATGGTTACTTATTCGATTTGGCGGCCGCTTTACGAGGGTTGCTGATTGTATGTAGTTTTTTACCTACATTTTTTTTGTTGTGGTGGAACAAAAAACTATCTCTCAGTTTAATTGCTCTAAGTATTTGCTTAGTACTATTTCATTTTAAACCTTACTCATCACCTGAAGCGACTCAAAACACAGATATCAAAATCGCCCAGGTAAATTTGCAATATAGTAACCCTAACTTAGCAAATATCATCACTAGCCAATTTATAAATGCGCAAAATGATATCTTAGTACTGTTTGAATTCAATGATACGCAGCGGCATGTGCTTGATGAGCTAAACTCTAAATATCATTTATTTGGTTATGCTGAAGTTGAAGGGGCGCCATTTGGCATTATTGTTCTATCAAAACTTCCAATCGTACAAAGGCAAATTAAACGCTTTGATAATCCTAAGCTTGGCTACGTAAAGCTTAGCTTTTTACATAATAACGTTATGTTAAATAGTGTGTTTTTACATCCTCCATCACCTAGAACTCAAAATTTGTGGAGTCAGAGAAACTTAGTTTTAAGTGAAGTTGCTTCAGAAATTAAAAAGTTAAAGGGGAGTTGGTTAGTTGCTGGTGATTTTAATACAGTACCTTGGTCACGATACTTTATGAGTATTAAAAGCAGTTGTTTTAATCACGCAGGTTTTTATACATCTTGGTCTTTAAAAAACCAGCTAAGTGATTTAAAAGTTTTGGGTTTACCAATAGATCATTGTTTAGTGAGTGAAGATGTTTCTTTATCTAATGTTGGTGTTAACTCTGTAAACGGCAGCGACCACAAACTGCTGCACTATGAACTCACATTTTCTACGGATTGATTAAATTTAAGGTGACTATTTTCAATTAATATATCAACAAGCATAGTTAGCTCAAAGTTATCCCAAGGTTTTGCGGTAATCATATTAGCTATATTATTGTTAAGCGCACTTTTAGAAGCTTCTAGCTCTGCATAGCCGGTAATCAAAAGGCGAGAGCAGTTCGGCTGTAGCAATTTAATGTCCTCTAAAACAGCAAAACCACTGATTGCAGGCATCAACAGATCACAAATGACTAAACTAATTGGGTACTGTTTCGCATACTCAATTGCCGATAGAGGGTCGCTGAAACAAATTACATGGTTATTAGTACCTAATAATCGTTTTAGCGACCTTAAAATTGCTTCATCATCATCGATGATTACAATGTTTTTTCTCATGAATGTGCTCCAAATAAGTGCTTCAAGTCATAGAGCATATGTTTAAAGTTTCGTTTATGAGGGAATAGCCAAAAGGCTTTATTCGAATACATAAGTGCTTTTGAATACTGACCAAGTTCACGATAGAACTCGCCATAACATTCACTTAAACGTGCTTTGATTTTTTTAAGTTCATTGTTTGATACAACAGATTGGTTACGATTAATAATTTCAACCATAGCCGCTAGTCTATTTTCTCTATTTGATGTTATAGAGTTAGCACGCATTAGATAGTGCATTGCACACAGCGTTGAATAACCTACATAACCTTTTTTTGCTATTTTTAACCAGCAATCTAAATCGGTAGCGCTACTTAACTTATTGTCAAAACCACCCACATCAACAATGGTTGAACGTTTAACCATGACCGACGAAGTCCCAACGATATTGGTTGTGATCATTTGGCTTATTGGATTATCTAGAAACTGGAAGTCTGTGTTTTCTTTATTGCATTTAAATTCGGGCCAATAATCAAAACAGCCAATTATATCTTCGTTGTTTTCATTAAAATGCATGTAGTCAGTAAAACTTAAAACACAGTCTGGATGTTTTTTATGAAATGCTAACTGAGCTGCAAGTTTATCGGCTGACCAATAATCATCTGCATCTAAAAAAGCTACGTACTCTGACTTTGCTTGCGTAATTGCAAGGTTACGAGCAGCGACAACGCCTTTTCTTTGTTGGCTAAATATGCGTACTTCACTTTTGTCAGCAGCAAGTTGCTCAAGGTATTCTTTACTGCCATCTGTAGAACCATCATCAACAATAATAATTTCGAAATTAACATTTTTTTGCTGGTAAATGCTGTTAATACAGGTATCTAGATACTGCAAACAGTTGTAGTTAGGAATGATAATACTGACTTGGCTGTTCATAATATGCTCCAATAGCATTTCTTCACGTAGTAAAGGATACGCAATTTAGACGCCAGCTTTAAATCTGTATTTTCTGTGAAATTACTCAGCCTTTTCTCTTTGTGCGTTGCATTTTGCAAATCTTCGGTAATTTTTTATCTCAATTCGGGAATATTTCGGTTTTTTTGCTGGGTATGGAACTTGCCATAGCTCTTATAACAGTTTTTATAGGAGCGTTTTTATGAAGCACATTGCTATTTTGGTTCCAAGCTTTCCAATTGCATCTGAAACATTTGTTGTAACGGAAATTAAAGCTCTTCTAAATGCAGGGCATAAGGTGACAGTTCTTACATTTGAAAAAACCAGTGTGATGATTAACTTAACCAGTGCCATTGAAGTTAAAAAAATCACTAAGCCTGCTTTTAAATCAATCTTACCTTTTATGTTTAACATTTATAAGTTAGCAAGGGCAACGCATACTGCAGCTCAATTTAAATCAATTTCAACACAATCCTTGCTTGCTTATGGTTATCAAATTGCACGTTATATAAAAGCTGCAAAGATAGATCATTTACATTGCCATTTTATGCATGGGCCTCTTGCATACGGTATCGTTGCGGCAAAACTTGCAGACATTACAGTATCTTCTATTGGTCATGGCCATGATGTTTACGTAAACAACGCAGACTTAAAACCCAAATTAGCTCTTTGTGATTTTTCAATAGCGGTTTGTGAAGAAATGGCTATGCAATTTAAACGCTTTTCGAAGAGCAATGTTAAATTGTTGCATTGTGGTATCGATACTAGCCAATTTAAGTTTGTACCATCCTCCCTAAATGAATCTGTTCGTTTAATTTTTATCGGTCGTCTAGTCGAAAAGAAAGGGCTGCAATTCCTATTACCGGCACTTAAGCATATTCCAAAAGAGTTTGGTATAACCCTAGATATAGTAGGGGACGGGCCAATGCTTAACGATTTAATGTATATGGCTGAAGAGCTTGGTATTCGTAAATCTATCCGTTTTCTAGGCGAAAAACCTCATGACTGGGTTAGCTCAAACCTGATTTACTATTCTGCGCTTATCGCCCCTTTTTGTGTCGCAGAAAATGGCGACCGTGATACAGGCCCGTTAGTTTTAAAAGAAGCCATGGCTTGTGGCCTTCCTGTTCTCACAACCACCTTAATGGGAGCAAACGAAATTGTAACCCCAAGTGTTGGTATGAAATGTATGCCAGGTAGTATCTCAGGACTCAGCAAAATGCTTTATAAATTTCACCAATTATCTCCACATAAGCGTTATCTACTTGGTCAAAATGCTAAGCAACATGTTAACGAGCATTACAACGCAGTTAAGCAAGCTAAGCAACTTTCCAAATGGGTTGAATCTTTATAGGGAGGTTTTATGAGTAACTTAAAACAAATTGGTTACTTTGCTTTAGCTATTTTTGCAGTAAAAGGGTTTGGCTTTTTACTTTTACCAATTACAACTCGCTTTTTAGAGAAGAGCGAGTTTGGTGAGCTGAACTTCTTAGTAACCATGTCAGCGCTATGCTCTTTAGTGGTTTCTCTTGGTTTACCTGAGCTACTACTAAAACAACAGTACCCATCTTTTCGTGAAAAAATGGCGTTATTTAGAGACTCTCTGGTATTAACAATCTGTTTTAGTGCGCTTTTTTTAGGCTGTAGCTTTATATTTAGCGAGCAAATTATTGCAACCTTACCTGCGCAAATAAAGGTGATTGATTTTAGGTTACTTATTTTAAATTTAACTTTTGCCTCGGTACTTGCTATCCCGTACACCTACTACCGGTTATTTGGTTACGCGCAAAAGTATTGTTTTTATAGTATTGCGCATGCTGTCATACAAACTTGTTTAACAATCACTTTGTTATTTCTTGGTTTTAATGTAACCGGTGTAATGGTTTCAGGTGTTGTCTGCACGTTCATTATTATGTGTTTAACCTTAAGTGATATGCGAAGTGCACTTAAAGTGAGCTATTCTCGCTTTAGCTGGAGAATAAAAAAATCACAGACTGTATTCTTAACTTCAATTATCGCATCAGGTTTGTTTGTTTATGCCGGTAATGGGGCTGAAAACTGGTTTATCGTTGCCGAATTTAACGAGAATGTTTTAGCGAGTTATTACGTTGCAGCGCAATTTGCCATTATAACTTCGTTCACATTTGAGCCGATTAGGCTTTGGTGGTTCGCCAAACGTTTTAGCTTAATTAAGCAAGATAAAACGCAATATCAAAATTATGCAATAACCTCATTAAATGCAGGCTTAGCTATGTGTGTTTTAATGAGTTTATTGGCACCAATCGCATTAAACTCAGTACTTCCTGCTGAATACCATGGCAAAGATAGCTGGCTGATTCTGTTGATTATTGTTGTTGCCATACGCCATCACAGCGATATTTTTAATATTGGTTGCTACATGCATAAAAATGGTGTGTTTGTATCAATTATAAATTTCTTTACGGCACTTTTAGGCCTTAGCCTGCTGTACTTTTTAGTGCCAAAACTTGGTGTTGAAGGCGCTATTTTGGCGCTAATCATTATGCAAAGTTTTAAATTAGTTTGCCTTTACTCAGTTAGTCAGCATTTCGAACCTCTAAAGCTAAATTTTGCAGCATTAATACCAAGCTGGTTAGCATTAGGCTCTATAACACTGATCACTTTACTGTTTAGCGAACTAAGTTTGGCTAAATGGATTGTATGTTTTATCTATATTGTTGGTATGGCTTATCAATATAGAGCATTAATTAAGCAAGTAATAAAAAGCTTAATGAAGGAGCATCACTATGCTCAATTACTATAAACAAAATCAGTTATTCATTAATGGCATTTTAGTAACCTTACTTGTGGTTGTTACCTATGCCATTTTGGGCCCGATAGCAGTATTTGCATTGCTGCTATTACCTTTTGCCGCTTTCACTGCAGTAAAGGTAAGTGTGGCTTTTATAATTTTGTTTATTTTATTTAGCTACTTTAGATTACACGAAGCTTTTCCTTTTTTAATGCCTTTTAAAATTCCTAAGTTACTCGCGCTTGCGTCGCTATTGGGAATAGCTTGGCACCTGTTTATCTCACAAAAATTAAAGCCACATTGGCATACCAATCATCTGATATTTTTTGTTTGGTTTATTTGGCTGACTGTTTGCGTTTTTAGTGCCTCAAATCGGGGTTTAGCGATGGAGTACTGGTCAGGTGTACTAACAAAAGTACTCATTATGGTATTTGCAATCTCGTGGTGGATGAGCACATTAAAGCATTTTAATGTGGTTAGAATTGGCATCATGATCTCAGGTGCCGCCATTGCTTTAGTTGCCCTGAGTAACAAAATGAATGGTATTGGCCTAGTAGAAGGTACCCGCGTCACTATTTCGCGAGAACTTCGCTCACAACTTGGTGATCCTAACGATTTATCACTTGTAATGATGTTTCCCGTGTCTTTTTTAGCTGCTGAAGTATTTGATTCAAGTGCCCATAAATTTAGACGCATCATTGCATTTATTTGCTTAGTTATCGCAATCAGCGGTGTTATTGCAACACAAAGCCGAGGAGGCTTACTTGGCATTGCTGCTGTACTTAGTTTCTTTATTTACCAAAAAGTTAAAAATCCTGTAGTGGTCGGCTGCATTGGTGCCGTGGGCATGTTAGCCATGGTTGCTTTTGCAGGTATTGCAGATAGACAAAGTGGCGGCTCCCATGAGGGCGGTGTTGATGAATCTGCTATGGGCCGTATTTACGCATGGCAAGCTGCAATCAATATGGCAATACATAATCCATTAACAGGGGTTGGGGTTAATAACTTTGTCGTTAATTACTATTTCTACAGCCCTCATTGGGATGGCAAGAATCATGCAGTACACAGTACGTGGTTTCAGGTATTAGGTGAAACGGGAATCGTAGGAATATGCATTTTTGTATTAGTGATTGCCTGTATTTATCGCACCTTGAACCGTGTGTTCTTAATGAATAAACAGATTAATGACAAACAAATAGATGTAAATGCGAAAGCTCTAAAGGGCGGCCTAATTGGCTTTATGGTGTCAGGCACCTTTTTAACTCAGGCATTTACATGGCCTATTTATATCATTCTTGCTTTAACTATTGCATTAGAAAAGCTTGTAATCGATAAACAAAGGGAGAGCTCACATGAGTGAAAATATTAAACAATGGCTTAAATCAAGTGACAGCCCATTTGCAAAATCACTTTTTCAATTTGCGAAATCGATTCGCAATCCGCAAATGTGGGTTATCCCAGGTATTCATTCATTTATATATAAATTGCATTTATTGGTTAAAACAGTAGTGAGTGAGCTAGGGCGCATTTTTTATTACACACCACTATTTAAAAGCCAAATCAAGGGTTCAAAAGCAAATTTATACCTATATTCTGGTATGCCGCAAATTTTAGGAAAACTTGAAATTAGCTGTAATGACAACACACGAATTAGTGGCATCAGTACTTTTTGTGGGCGTAGTCATGGTAATAACACACCCAAACTTATAATTGGCAGTAATGTAGATATTGGTTGGCAGAATGCGTTTTCTGTTGGTCGAAAAATTGTTTTAGAAGATGATGTTCGCCTTGCAGGTCGGGTATTTTTAGCTGGTTTTCCTGGTCACCCTCTAAACTCTGAAAGACGTGCTCTTGGTGAGCCTGATGATGAATGCCAAGTTGGCGATATCATTATCAAACAAGGCGCTTGGATAGGCACCGGCGCAACTGTGCTTGCAGGTGTAACAATAGGCGAGGGTGCTATAGTTGCTGCAAGCGCGGTAGTTACTAAAGATGTCCCAGCAAATACTATTGTTGCTGGCAATCCAGCAAAAATTGTTAAACAGCTGGAGGGGACGCTATGAAATTTATTGTATTCGGTGAAGACTGGCAAAGTCACCCAAGTAGTACACAGCACCTATTTAAACAACTATCAAAACAACATCAGGTTATTTGGATTAACTCGATTGGTATGCGAAAACCAACATTTCGCTTGATTGATGTGAAACGAGTTTTTAATAAATTAAAAAGCTTTTTTTTATCAAAGCGCACAGGGTCAAATGCTAAAACAACGAATACTAGCCAAAACATTAATTTAACATCACACACATTAGCGGTTTTACCCTGGCACGATAACGTTATAGTAAGGCTATTTAATAAATGGATTTTTAATCGAAAAGGTTTCATAGATGATGAGCCAATTGTTTATTGGCTTAGTGTGCCTACTGCAATTAGTCTAATTTCACCGCGAGAGCAAGATAAGGTAATTTATTATTGTGGTGATGACTTCTCTGCACTTGCGGGGGTTGATCATAAAATGGTCGCGCCTTTTGAAAGTGACCTTATCGAAAAAGCTGACACCATCTATGTTGTGAGTGAGTTTCTTGCCAACAAAATGCCTAAATCTAAAGTTAAAATGCTTTCTCATGGTGTCGATTTAGAGCTTTTTACCACGCAAACCACAAAAGCCGTTGAACTTGAGCAAATCAGCAAACCAATTATTGGTTTCTATGGTTCCTTGAATGCTTGGCTTGATAAAGCCTTATTGTTAAGGCTAGCTAAAGATAGGCCTGAGTATCAATTAGTATTGATAGGCCACCTTGTCGAAGACTTCTCTGATCTACTCAAGTTAGACAATGTAACCCATATACCGGCTGTAGAGCATGATCGTTTAGCTTCATTTTCTCAGCATTGGCAGGTATCTATCTTGCCATTTGTTGATAATGAGCAGATCAGGGCCTGTGATCCACTTAAATTAAAAGAATACATAGCCACAGGCACACCAATTGTGACAACACGCTTTGCTGCGGTTAATCCGTACCAAGAGACCATATTAATAGCAGACAACCACCAGGGCTTTATTGAGCGATTAGACTATGCTGTAAGCCTAAGTAAATCAAACAACTTAAATTGGCGAGCCAACCAATCTCAGCAGGCAAGTGATCATAGCTGGCAAGCAAAAGCCAAGCTAGTCTGTAAACAACTTAGGTTTTGCTAAATAAACCTTTCAACCCAAAGCCGCATCTTGTATCGCTACAAGATGCGGCTTTTTCATTTTGGCTCATTAACTGCAATTAACTAACTATCTATAGAAATCTCGGTTGTTTTTATCAATTTGCAAATTAAAACCGAGCAATTTCGCAAAATGCAAAGCAAAAGGTAAAGTATGTTAGTTAAAGAGCAGATCAAACGGTTAATTTATTTAGGGCTTTATGCGCTTTACACGCGTATTAAGCTCTTTATTATTCCGTTTTGCATTGTGCCAATCGTCGTCATTGCACTTGGTTTATCTGCTCAAAAACAATATACCAATCACGCTACCATCTTAATTGAAGAGTCAGCACTACTTAATCCTTACTTAGATGATCTGTCTTTCTCGTTTCAGCTTTCTGACCGTATGGCAGCACTGCGTACCTTAGTTATCAGCCGCAAGGTACTTATTGCAGTAGCAAAAGAAACCCAGTTAATAGCTGAAGATGCTACGCCAAAGCAAGTTGAAGAAATCCATCAAAAACTATCTAAAGCACTATCACTTTCGTTAATTGGTGATGAGCTGGTCCGCATTAACTTTATTTGGCATGACCAATCACAAATGAAGCCAGTGCTTGAAAAGGTGGTAGAAAAATTTATTGAACGTTTATTAGCACCAACAAAGGCATCACTTGATACTTCTGAGCAGTTTTTCTTTAAGCAGCTGGATAGTTTACGCGAAGAACTTGAGTTATCTGAAGAGGCACTTGCTGATTTTAAAACCAAAAACAGTAACACCTTACCCGATGTTTTACATAGCAATCGCCAAACCTTCGACAGCTTACTAAGCGAAAAACAACAAAAGCTGATTGCTCTTTCAGGGGCTAAAGCAAAACTGAATGCCTTAGTGAGTAAAGTAGGGCAAGCCAATCCAATTTTAGGCAATTTAGAAGAAAAGATAATTCGTACTGAATCAGAGTTAAGTCTTTTGAGAACACGCTATACCGATAAACATAGCAAAATTATCGAGAAAAAACGCACCCTTGCAAATTTAAAAAGCCGCCAACAGGCGCTGTTAGCATCTAGTGAAGAGCTAGACACAACGAATCTTGATCAGTTATGGCAAATGGTTAATACGCTTCCTTCTGGTGATGGTAAAGAGAGCAGCGTTTTAGTTTCACAACTTCTTGCGCTTGAAGAGGCCCGTAATAATTTACTTCAGCAAGAACAAGAATTTGCAATGCTCGAAGAGCAAGTTCAGCTAGTCAGTGAACGTCTGTTAGTAACCAGTGATGTAGAAAAACAATTACGTAAACTAGAGCGTGATTACGATGTTAAACAGTCACTTTATAAAGACATGCTGAGCCGTTACGAAATGGCCAAAGTTACGGGCAAATTAGTGAAATACGAAGGACCAGACAAAGTTAAAACTATCGAGCGAGCTTATAGCCCAACACAACCTATCAATACCTCAATGCTGATGACCGTTATCGTTGGCATTGTGCTTGGGATTTTCACAGGTAGTGCAAGCGTATTTGTTGCTGCACTTTGTGACAGTCACTTAAAAGATATTAAAACCATCGAAAAACTCACCAGCGCAGAGGTGGTAACAGTACTTCCTATCGTCAATGCCGAAACTAACTTCGGAAATATTGAAGGAGATAAATCATGAATGTCATGCACTTAGTTCAACACCTACAAGTAGGTGGCCTAGAAAAAATGGCAATTACTTTACTCAAAAATAGTCAATTTAGTAGCTCTAGTATTATTGTTTCTCTTGAAGGAAACAGGCAATCTGCGTTTGAGCAATGGCCAGAGCTTGAACAATATAGCCATCGAGTTATTTGTTTAAACAAAAAACCAGGCGTGAGTATTTCTGTTATCGCAAAGATAAAGGCATTAATAAAAGAGCATGATATCGATATTATTCACAGTCATCATGTTGGTCCTGTTATTTATGCCGGCCTTGCTTGTGCGTTGACCGGTGATTCGGTTCGTCATATATCAACAATTCATGATGCCTGGTATTTAAATAACGTTAAGCAATGTACTTTCACTAAGTTACTTAACTCGTTAACGAATATTTATTGGGTCGCAGATGCACGTATTGTTGCTGATGAATTTAGAGCTAAAACAGCAATTATTCCTGAGCGCACCATTTTAAATGGCATAGATTGCGATAATTTTGTCGCAATTAATCAATCAACCGCCAGAAATCAGCTCAATTTACCCCACAAAGTTAAGCTAGTTGGCTGTGCTGCAAGGTTAATTGAAGGTAAAGGACACAAAGATCTTATTCATGCATTGCATTACTTACCTGAAGATTACCATATGGTGTTTGCTGGAGATGGCGATCTAAAAGTCATTTTAATGAATTTGGTACGTAATTTAGGGCTTAACGAGCGTGTGCACTTTTTAGGCAACGTTCACGATATGCGAGCCTTTTATTCGAGTATCGACGTGATGTGTTTATACTCACAGCGTGAAGGTTTGCCATTATCGATTATTGAAGCCATGGCATGTGGTATTCCAGTTGTAGCGTCTGATGTAGGTGGAATTCATGAAGTTGTCACCGATAACGAAGGTGAGCTTGTGTCTTTGAACGAGTTTAACAAGCTTGCACCGGCTATTTTGAGAGCATGTAAACTGCCACATGGTCTTTGCATTCGTCATCATGCTATTGCAGTCGCTGATGCAAGAACCATGAGTAGTAAATACGATAATTTATATTCTGCATTAGCAGTGTAGGAGCCAACCATGACTATTTTTACTACATTATTTATCATTTTAATGTGTATTGCTGCGTATCATCATATTGGCTACCCATTATTACTAAAGTGTGTTGCAAGCAAAAAGCAAAAACCAAGCAAGCAAACCGTTTTTGATGACAGCTACACACCGAATATTGCTGTTTTGATGTGTGCTTACAATGAACAACAGCATATTGCAGAAAAGCTTTATAACTTAGCATCACTAGTTTATGACACTCATCATTATTCTATTCATGTTTATTTTGATGGTTGCACCGATAAAAGCTATCAACAAGCTCTTAAAGCACAGCAGGTATTACATAAGCAAGGCGTGCAGTGCTATTTTCACCATCGTGATGAAAACCAAGGGAAAGTACAAGGGTTAAATACCTTGATGGGGATGGCAAAATATCACAATGATATTTTACTGTTCACTGATGTTAGTGCTTTATTGAGTATTGATGCATTAAACAAAGTAGCTAAGCAATTTAGTGATCCGCAAGTGGCAATTTCGACAGGTGTTTACACCTTAGATGAAAATGCACCAGATGCGCAAAAAGCCTACTGGCAGTACCAAAACCAAGTGAAAAAATCCGAGTCAAACCTTGGCGCTGTGATTGGCGTACCTGGGGCAATGTTTGCAATGCGCGCTGAGTATGCAAATGAATTAGAAAAAAACACCATTAACGACGACTTCGTGCTATCAATGAAAGCTTTAAGTAAAGGCGGTAAAGCCATTGTCGATGAAGACGTAGTCATTTACGAGCGCGAATGTGATGAGCAAAGTGAAGATTATAAACGCCGAGTAAGATTAGGTGCCGGTAATTGGCAACAAATAAAAGCGCTGCTTTTATTACTTAACCCGCGTTTAGGTTGGACTTGTATGAACTTTTTCTCGCACAAAGTATTACGTGGGGTTATGCCAATTATTTTAGCCTGTATTTATGCTTGTGTATTTATAGAAGCTATCGTCACACAATCTGTATGGTCACAATTGATTGCTACAGGCATTTTATCGCTTCACACACTGCAAGCGGTTAAAACTATATTCGCCTTTAAAAGACGCATTCCTATCGTCGATAAAGTTAATTACATCTTAAATAGCTACTTTTTAGCACTTTGGGGGATCATTCGTTATGAACAAGGTTACTTCGACACCCCTTGGCAACGTGTAAAATCTGCGAGTAAAGCACAAACCAAATCTGTTATTAAAGTCATCAAAAGAAGCTTAGATATTGCAGGTGCCTTATTTGCACTAAGTCTAGTTTGGCCTGTTTGTTTAATTGCAGCACTGGCTATAAAGCTTACATCTAAAGGTCCTATCATCTTTAAGCAACTTAGAGTGGGTGAAAGCTCAGATGACTTCGTTGAGTTATTTTATGTTTATAAGTTTCGCTCTATGGTGGTTGATGCTGAGTCACGTTCTGGTGCTGTGTGGGCCAGTAAAGATGATCCAAGAATAACGGCAGTAGGGCGCTTTATGCGTAAAACACGAATTGATGAACTTCCGCAATTAATTAATGTGCTTAAAGGTGAGATGTCATTAATTGGCCCAAGACCAGAGCGCCCTGTGTTTTATGGTAAATTAGAAAAAGACATTCCTTATTTTTGCCAGCGTACTTACGGGGTTAAACCAGGTATTTCTGGTCTTGCTCAAGTGATGAACGGCTACGATGAAACCATTGACGATGCACGCAGTAAAATTGGCTGGGATTACGCCTATTCACTGAGTATGTCATCACCGCGTGCTTGGGCGAAGCTTGAGTTTTCAATTGTGGTTAAAACATTACAAGTTATCTTTACTGGCAAAGGGCAGTGATTCCAATCCACGTCTTTTTTACCAAATAAATTAAGCAAATCACGTTGCATAATGCAAATTAACAGTAAAAAGTTAATTGCATTATGCATCGCTCCATCATTTAACCTTTAAATTTCAACACCTTATAAACTGGCATTTTAGTTGTACTAGTTACTATGACTAACCAATTTAACTAAGGTGAAGATCATGGCTAACAACACATCATTTTCTAACGATACCAAACTAATTTCACTACCTAGTGACTTTTCTGGTCTAGCCGTCGATGGCTTTAAAGATCAGTTTGAAGAAGTTGCACACGGCAAACAGCAAAGTGTGGTACTCGATTTTAGCTCTACTACATTTATTGATTCATCTGGCATTGGTGCCATGGTGTTCCTATACAAACGGATTGAGAAAAAAGGGCAAAAACTATCACTGCTTAATGTGTCTGGGCAACCACACAAATTAATGAGTCTATTAAGAGTTGATAAGACGATTCCATTCATCGAACAAGCTGATATCGCGTGAGGTGATTTATGAAGCACATACTATTTACAATCATTTTGCTAACGCTTGGTGGATGTGCTTCTTGGCCTGATGAGGGGCAAGGAGGCTGGGCTGAAAAATATCAAAATTATCCGCTTACTGATGAACAACACGAGATGATTTACGACACACAAGAAACCGTGGTGCTAAGCGAATTTGAACATCATGTTTTAAAGTTAGATTTATTAAAAGCACAAGGGATACAGCAATGTATGCCAGCGCAATTGCTAAAAGCACAAATTTACGAAAACCGTATAAGACGTCTAATAGCAGCGCAAATGTGGTCTGATGCTGAGCATGATTTATTGATTCACTATCACGGTTTAAATCAGCTTTCGAAGCACTTTGAAACTGTTAATGCGATGAGCCAATGTGCAGGCGTTACTGATACTGAAAAAAACATGACAGCATCACTCAAAGACCAGATCACTGAGCTTTTAAATAGTGATAACCAGTTTTCGTTAAATGATTTTCAGGTTACTCCTAAATACATCACACGCTTAGCACAAGCGGCTGACTTAATTAAACAAGTTGATGAGGTTAACTTACTGCTTGTTGGTCATGCTGACATTAGTGGTCAGCAACAAAACAACTATGAGTTAGCACTTAAGCGTGCCGAAACAGTAAAACACTGGCTAGGTATTTATGGTGTAAACCCAGCAACAATAACAACCTTAACGCAAGGTAGTCTAACACCGTACAGCGACGAACCTGACTCACGCTCAAAACGTCATTCAGATAGACGAGTAGAGGCAATTATTATCGACATGAGTGACGATAAAGCCACTAAACAAAAACATGCATTATCCAGCTGGACCAAAATCTTAAATGGTCCTAAGGAGCAATAACATGAAACAGTTAATCTTACTTTGCTTACTTATATTCGCGTTACCTACTTTCGCAGAAGAGATTGAAGTCGGTAATAAACTTTACTTATACCTACCAGGCGAAGCTGAATTTAGCGAACCGTTTGAAGTTGATAAAGAAGGTGCTATTACCTTACCAGAGCTAGGTCGTTTTAAAGTAGCAGGCTTACAGCTAGATGATGTGCAAAGCCAGCTACGCACAGCATTAAGTGAAATGTATGTGGCGATGGATGACTTTTATGTCGAAATTCATTCACGAGATATTTTTATCAATGTTATGGGCTATGTAAACGACCCATCACAAGTAAGTATTCCTAAAGATGGCAACATTCAAATGGTCATCGCCCGTGCAGGCGGCTTAAAACCAGGCGCTCAATTAGACCGTTTACAAATTCGCCGTGGCACCGAGATGATTGAGTTTAACTATAAAGCCTACTTAGACTCAGGCAACATTGATTTATTACCTGCATTACAAAGCGCTGACACGGTCTTTGTGCCTGTGTCTCCGCTGTTAGGTAACGTACAAATTGACTTTGATGCACAAACCTTAAGTGCATCAGGTGATGCAAGTGACAACAGTGCTATTACTTTGCTTGGCGAGGTGCACAATCCTGGTAGCTTTTCATTTAAAGAAAACATGAGTGTACTTGATGCGCTAATGCGTGCTGAGGGTGTAACCCGCTATGCAGATGTAACCAAAATTCGCGTTATCGTTGATAAAACCCCAGTCGTGTTCGATTTAAAAGCGTATTTAGATAAACCTAATAACGACACTATGCCAGAGCTTAAAGCGGGTTCTACTATTTATGTGCCTATCATGGTTGATGATGTAAATACCACTTCAAGAACAGTTTATATCATGGGCGAAGTACAAAAGCCGGGCGCTTATGAAGCAGGCGAAAGCACCAGCTTTTTAGATATTCTGGCTAATGCAGGTGGCCCAACCCGTTTTGCAGAAACTCGTCAGATTAAAATCTTAACTCCAGCAGGCGAAAGCATCTTATTTGACTTACAAGGTTACAGCGAAGGCATAGTCACAGTAAAAGTGCCAAGCCTTAACCCAGGCGATGTGATTTTTGTACCAGAGAAAACCGATCAAAACGAAAAAAGCTGGTTAAAAGTACCGCCAAAACGTGCCATCAAAATTATCGGTGCCATTTTATCTCCGGGCCGTTATGAGTGGAGCCCTGAAATGGACTTTACCGATTTACTTGCGCATGCCGGCGGCCCAACTAAAGGTGCCAATATCAATGATATTAAAATTGTAAGAAACGGTGAGGTGACCAAACGTTTCGATTTAGAGCAATACACTATTAATGATTCTGGCAAATATGAACTGCCAAATTTAATGGCTGGCGATACCATTATTGTTGAAGAGTTACCAGTTGACCCTGCAGACAATAAATCTCAATGGATCCGTCAAGAATCAAGCAAGTCTATTTACATTATGGGGCAAGTGGGCTCACCAGGTCGCTATGCATTTAATACTAATATGCACTTTATCGACATTTTAGCCGCTGCTGATGGCCCTACAGATAACGCTGACTTACGCAATATTCGTATTACTCATCGTAACGGCAATACAGCAAGAGTCAGCAAATTAAACCTTGCACTGTATTTTGAAACCGGTGATGAAACTTTATTTCCACACGTTTTACCGGGCGATACCATCTATATCCCAGAAAAAGATAAAGACTGGTTACGTACGCCAAAAGAGCAAGTAGTTCGCATCATGGGCGCAGTTGAAAAGCCTGGTCGTTATAGCTTTGATGACACTATGACCGTACTTGATGTACTTGCAGAAGCGGGCGGCCCATCAAGCTCAGCGCTTATCGACAAAATCGTGGTGGTAAATCATTCATGCTGTAAAGAGCAGTCTCGTGTATTTGATTTAGAAGAGTTCGTTAAAAACCCTAACTCAGCGTATATCCCTGTGTTACGTGCTGGCGATACCCTGTATGTACCAGACAAAGGCCAAGATTTAATGAGCCAGTTTAAATCAAACTTCTTAGATTTTATTACTGTTGTAGCTTTAGTGGTGGGCTTATGAAACTAATACCAGCGCAATACCAAGAACTTGAAGCCGTGTGTAACGAAATAGATAACAGTAAAGCCCGTTGCATCTGCTTTATTTCGTTAACCGGCAACGAAGGCTCTACATCACTTTGTGCGAGTGTTGCACAGCGCTTAAGTTTGCAAGCCGCCAAAGTACTTATAATCGACTTAAATCCGTTAAATCCATTTAAGTTTGATGAACCAAAAAAACCAGAATCTTGGTGCTTCAGCGATATTTCGTGTCAGCTGAATATCATCAATACTGAACAGGTAGACCTGCTCACCATGGCGCATCTTAAAGAGCTTGAATCGGTGAAAAACAAAAGCGTACTAAATGATGCAATAGAACGCATAAAACAAGAATATGACTATATATTTTTAGATATGAGCCCAGCTCTTAAATGTAATCGGGGCAATGTACCGCTGCATGCGCTTAGTTTATGTACCGAACTGACATTTTTAACGGTATCGCTTGGTTATAACGACGAAGAAGCTCTATGTCACGGTATGGCAAATCTTGAACACGCAGGCGTCAATAACGTAAAGATTGTTGTTGCGCAGCATCAGTTTGCTCCATTGGGTAGCCGCATCGTGAAAACGCTCAAAGCGTTTCAACCAAAATGGCCTAAACTCACAGAGTACTTATTAAACAAAGTTATTAAACAGCGCTGGTTGTTTTTACCTTATTGAGAACCTGTATGGACTGCTTATATCAAAAATCATTTAGTCTAGATTGGCCCACAGTCAGTGAGATTCGCCATATTTTAAAACATGTTTTGACGGCGATCAGTGTTAAAAATCAAGATATAGATGCAGCAGGGTTAGTAGCAACCGAATACCTAACTAATCTGTTACGCCATAGCCAAGAAACGTCAATGCATGTGCAGTTTGCTATGCATAAACTGCCCGATAAACAGCTGCTAATTGAATTTAAAGACAGTATGCCAAGCTATGATTTATTTAATCAACAACCATCAGGTTGGCAATTAGACTGTGGTGAATTAGTTGAAGGGGGTATGGGGGTGGCGCTCATCAAGCATTACTTTCCAAACGCTTGTTATAAAACTGTTGGCCAGCAGAATACATTCTCTTTTTGTTTAACCAATATCGATAAACGACCCACGCTTATCTACATAGATGATGATAAGGCACAACTTGCTTTATTGAATGCTTATTTATCTGAGCATTTTCAGGTTATTTGCTGTGAGGATAGTGAATCGGGGTGGCAAGAAATTCTCACCTCTGGGGCAACAATTTTATTGCTCGATCATAAACTTAAAAATGGTACTAGTGAGCCTTTACTTAAAAAGCTCAATCAATCCAACCTAAAAACTAATTTATCTGTGGTTATGCTGACAGGTGATGACAGTGAAGAACTTATAAAACGTATAAACCTGTTAGGGGTTGATGATTATTTAGTAAAACCCGTTAGCAAAACTCGCTTATTGCAGAGTATTGAGCGCATTGTTCATCGTTTTTCTGCATTAAAGTATTTAATTAACGAAGAGCGCATGCAAACAAGGCAAAAAATAGGGGAGTTTAATGCCTATAATTTTGGCTCAATTATCAGCCAAAATGGGGGAGATTTTTGTTTGTATCCCCACCAGCAGCAAGCACCTGTGATCATTGGCGATATGATGGGGCACGGTATAACAGCACTAAAAGAAAGTTTTGCCATAAAGGGCTTTTTAAGTGGCTGTTTAGCGACAGAAATACCAATAAGAAATGTTTTAACAACCTTGAACCAAGCCCTTTATGAACAGCGGTTATGTAAAACTAGTTTAGTCACTTTACTAATAAGTTTTATTGAAAATAACACACTTCACTGGTTTAACGCAGGTCATCCAGCCCCCTGTGTGATAACCAAAAATGGTAAATTGATCCAGCTAAGCGGCACTGATCCCTTGCTTGGCCTTAGTGATGATCATGTTTATCAACATTATAGTTATGACTTAAATGACGTTGAACACATTTTATTATTCACCGATGGTTGGCTTGATAATCAGCAATTAAGCGATGTATACCAAATTATTACTAAATTAACTGACGAAAATGTGCAAAGTGAAGAGCTTGCTTATGCACTTTGGCAGGGAAGCCAAGTTGAGTTATCTGCTGAAATAGACGATGCCTCGTTAATTGTGATCAATAAACACTAAAGTTTGAGTTTACAAACCGGTCAAATACGCACTAAGCTACTAATAAGGAACTGTTAAATAATCACTTTATCTCAGCATAAAACGATAATAAAGGAAGTCTGTAATGCCACCTAAAATACTCATTGTTGAAGATACAGAATCGCTAGCGCTGATGTACCAATCATATTTGATCCCAACCGGGGTCGAAACACGCATTGCCTACAATGGTGAACAAGCCGTCGTTGCTCTGCAGGAGTTTGAGCCTGATTTAGTGATTTTAGATGTTATGTTGCCAGATATGAACGGGCTAGATATATTATCCTCTTTAGACCCTGACTCAGCTCCACAAGTGATTGTTTTAACAGGGCATGCCACTAAAGAAATGGCAATCAAAGCCATTAAACTCGGTGCCAGTGACTTTCTAGAAAAACCAATCGAAGCAGATCGTTTTCGCATTACAGTAAACAACGCATTAAAACTTAAAGATTTAAAACAAACAGTCAAAAGCTATCAAACAACTTACGAGAACGGTAAATACTATGATTTGATTGGTAGCTCATCAGAAATGCAATCTGTTTACCAAATCATAAAATCAGCATCGGCAAGTAAAGCCACAGTGTTTATTACTGGTGAAAGTGGTACCGGTAAAGAACTGTGCGCCCGTGCGGTACATTTAGCGTCACCGCGTGCGAATAAACCCTTTGTAGCCCTTAACTGTGCAGCAATACCAAAAGATCTAATCGAAAGTGAAATATTCGGTCACTTAAAAGGGGCGTTCACTGGCGCGATTGCCAATCGTGAAGGGGCGGCTGGCCAAGCTGATGGTGGTACGTTGTTTTTAGATGAACTATGTGAAATGGACATCAACTTACAAAGTAAGCTACTGCGCTTTATTCAAACCGGTTGTTACCAGCAGGTAGGCAGCGAAAAAGAAGTTAAAGTAGATGTGCGCTTTGTGTGCGCCACCAACCGCGACCCATTATTAGAAGTGCAAGAAGGCCGTTTTCGTGAAGACTTATATTATCGCCTACATGTTATCCCTATTGCCTTACCACCGTTGAATCAGCGTGGCAAAGATGTGATCGAAATTGCCGATGCATTATTTAAAAAAATAAGTAAAGAAGAAGGCCGTGCTTACAAAGGCATGTCAGAAGGCGTTAAAAATCTATTTTTGAGCTATGGCTGGCCTGGTAATGTTCGCCAATTAGAAAACACCATACGTAACATTCTTGTTTTGCATGATGAATCTTACATTGAAGCGAGTATGATACCAGCACTACCAAACGCACAAAATCAATCACAACCAGTAGCAGCAACTGTTAATACTGTAGCCTCGGAGGTGATGCCGTCACAAAGCTTTACATCGCCATCAACTGAAGCCACTCCTGTTATCAGCGAAGTTGCAACAGCATTTTCTCAAGCCGATATTGAACCGCTTTGGTTGGTAGAAAAACGTTATATTGAGCAAGCCATTGATGCTTGTGATAACAATATTCCTAAAGCTGCAGCTCTTTTGGATGTGAGTCCATCTACGATTTATCGTAAAATTAAAAGCTGGGAAGAGATGCAAGTAAGCTAGAGCTATAGACTCTATCTAGCTGCTTAAATTGCTGCTCTCCAGAAAAACGTTGTTTAACAAGTCTTTGTGCATTGCCTAGCATGTAGCTTCTTTGATCATTACTCAACATAATTACGTTGTTCAGCTGTTTATGCAAAGCATCGCTTGTACTTTCAGTCATCATTAACCCATTGGATAGGTGATTAATTATCTGAGGTAACTGACCAACAGGCGATGCAATAACGAGTACCCCGTGTGCCATTGCTTCTAATGCCACCATAGGTAGACCTTCAGCCCGAGAGCAGATCACCAATACATCAAGTTGTTGCCATATTTGTTGTTGCTCACACTGTCCATGATAACTCACCGCTGACATATCAAGCTCATTGAGCATAGGGCCATCACCAAACATATGAAATTTTAAGTTTGCCGTGTTGAATCGCTTGGCTGTTTCAATAAAAATGTCAGGGCCTTTTTCATGAGATAAACGACCAACAAATCCGACGTTTAATTCATTATTATGTTTAAGACCTAAAACTTTAGTAGATTCATTTACCTGAATAAAATTTTCAAGTAATTCAGCGTTGTAAAGCTCTTCGGTGAGTTTGCTAGACACAGCAAAGTTAAGTGAAAAGTAACTTAGTAGTTTGTCGAGCTTATTGTAAAAATAAACCTTACCCGTGCCTGCTTCACCGGCATGATAGGTTGAAATACAAGGGCGGTTTTGCCAGCGACACACTAACTTGCCCATGATACTTGCCTTGTACCCATGGGTATGGAGTAACGCTGAGCGAGGAAACATTTTTAGTATTTCGTTCAAGCTTTTTAAATTTCCGCCAGCAAAACCGAAAGTGATATTTGCATTTTCTAAGCGATTATATAATTCACGGTTATTATGATCTTGATAAAATAGTACCGAGCTCATAATATTATATCGTTCTAACAGCTTACTCATGGCAATCAAATGGCTTTCGATGCCACCAATTAAGCTTGAATCTACGAATAAAATAACACTATATTTCATATTCACTCCAAGGTGAGACCATGATAGATACTGCGACCTATACGCAATTACAACAGGATGTTGGTGACGACCTAGCAAAACAACTTTTGCAGGTATATATCACTGAGTCCCGCCAAATCGTTGCTGATCTTGCTGACGCAACGAAACAGTATGAAATCGAAATAAATGCCCACAGTTTAAAAAGCAGTAGCCGTAGTTACGGGGCATTAGCCGTAGGCGGCCTTGCAGAACAAATTGAGCAAAAGGCTAAGGCATCACAATTTGACGATGAACTACAAAGCTTAATAGCCTTACTGCAAGACCAATTTGCACAAACGCTAACTCACGCGCAAAGTTTGATTGCTACTGACTAGTTCCTCAGCTTCTAGGCTTAACGGCATTTTTAATATTTCGCCAAATACATTACTTAGCTGCTCAATGTCGTGCTGCTGGTTTGGAGATTTAACAACATCGTCAAAGTGAGACACAATTTCACTAAGCGCATCTAAAGAGATACTCATGTCACAAAACCGGTAACCAAGCATGCCTTCGAGCCAATCAACCGGTTGCATATCGAGCGATTTAATGACGCTGGCTTCTTTGGCAATATTTTCGATAAACAATCGGCATGCTGATGTTTGTTGCACCGCTTTAGCTATGTCTTCAACTAACATGGCAGGCATTACACTGGTAATTAAACTTCCAGGGCCAATTATTAGCATATCGGCGTTTTCAATAGCTTGAACCACACCAGGAGCAGCATTCACATCTTGTGAGAGCGTTAAATAGTCTGGGAGCTCTTCTTGTGAATCAATATCGCATTCACCAAATACTTTAATGCCTGATGACATAACAGCTAGTAAATCGGTCGGCTCGTCTGACATGGGTAGAATCGTTTCTGAATTACCCAACATGGCATTGAACCATGCAACCGCTTGAGTTGCTGAGTTAGTTTGTTGGGTTAAGCTTAATAAGGCTAAATTACCAAGGCTGTGGCCATTGAGTTCACCCCCATCAAAACGATGGTGAAAAACTTGGTGGATTAATGAGTCACTATCAGCTAATTGCAAACAACAGCGTCTAATATCACCAAGAGCAACTACATCTTGGCTTTGACGTAATTTACCTGTGCTGCCGCCGTTGTCTGTGGTTGCAACGATAGCTGTCAGTTCGGCGCAGTGAGGTCTAATTGCACTTAACATATGGGATAAACCGTGTCCGCCGCCTATGCATACTATTTTCATAACAGTCACCTTGGTTAAACTTGATTAATATTTAGTTAGCATAGGCCGTACCAAGTGTTCGGATTTATATAACAC
>NZ_JAKEVM010000058.1 GCF_022398475.1 Pseudoalteromonas shioyasakiensis
ATCTAGTTATTTAAGGTTGGGGTGATAAATCATTCACCCCAGATTTAAAATATAACTAACTATTTGTTAACAATATAGTTCAAAGCACCGGTAATTGAGGCTACTTGTGCATCAATACAAATGTCGTCATTTGCCTGTGGGCTATCAGGGTAAACCTCTGTTGTTGTGACATATTCTGCATCGGTTAAGCCCATACATAACCCCAGTTTTTTCGCTTGGTAATTAATCACACCAAATTGAGTTTGTGGCACACCAATCAACTGGTTATTCTCATCACTTGGTGCGATGTGGGTTACTTTCTCAACTGATTTTATAATAGCTGTTTGAAATGCATCATGCGGACGCTCACTATCAGCGACAAGATAAAAGCCATCAGGAATGTTCCAGTTATCGTGGGTCGTTGCATCACGTGCTGCTAGAGCAGGGCGAAACTCACTATTATCAGTGTCTGTCGTTTCATGTAGGTCAATATGCACATAAGGTGCAATAGCGTTGTCGGCTAAATACTGCATAATTGCTGCAGACTCTTCAGCTGGGCTATCTGCATAGAATGAGCGATTTGGATCCGTGGCATTTGGATTCCAGCGGTTAATCGTTTCATAACCCCAAGGGCTGATACACGGAGCCACTAAAATATTAAAGTCAGCAAAGTAGTCTTTGGCACTTCTCTTAGCAAACGCTAAAGCACCATGCACACCACTTGTTTCATAACCATGAACACCACCGGTAACCAGCACAACCGGTTTATTAGCTTGCCATTGCTTGCTCTTTAAAATGTAAAGTGGGTATTTGTCTCTGTCGTAACTCAATGCGCCATATTGCTCAATATTGAAATCGCTTGATAAAGAGTTTAGTTGCGATACAACATCATCTAAATAGCTACGCTTTACTGACTGTAATTCAAACCATGCTTTCTTATCTGCGTCGTTCCACGGTTTACCTGGGGTTCCAATAGGGTAACTCATAAAATACCTTGTTGTGACTTGCTGCAAAACGCCAAGCTTATCTAAGCTGTTAAGCTGCTGCAACTAGATAAGCTCAGTAGTAAAGTTACCTTGCTCGTACAGCTTTGCATGATGATGCTTATGGGTCTCAAATAAGTATTTACGCAGTGCATCTTCACCCTGACACACTTTCACTATTTTTCCGGCAATCCCTTTACTGGTCGTTCGTATTAGCTTTACGCTAAGGATAACGTGTTCTTCACTAGGTAAATTAAATGCCAACAGTATCTCTTTATTAAGATCGGGTGATTGACGCTTCGGCTTGAGTAACACGCCCGTACTTGATAAAGACAATATTTGAAATTGTTCGGTGTGTATTTCAAGATCTGGCGTACGCCAGCTGCGTTCGATGCCTTTGGTATCTATTACTTCTGGTGCGCTAAGTACAGGGATCAGTTGGCCATTCTCGTCCTTGCTAAATTCAAGCGGAAACCACAACTGATAAATCCCTACTTCAGCCAGTAGTGTCAGTTTGGCATTGGTAAGTAAACCATTTAATTTATCAGGCAAATTAAGCCTAACAGACATTTTTGTATCGGTTGGATCGCTATCAGTCCGTTCAGCCTCGAATAAACGGTTGAAAAAAGAGAGTTCTTGTTCGGATAAATGTGCCATATAAAGCTCCTTTTAAAGCACGCTTACTTATATGTATCATAAATTGTTCAAATTATGCACGTATAATGAGCATTAATTGTGCCAGCTGCTTTGTGATTTCTTTTGCGGCGTATTTCACTTACACTGATAAAAAAACTAACAAGGATTTTATTTTGTCGAGCCTGACTGGTGTAAATAAAAGTTTAGTGATATTTGCTGCTTTAGTCGTTGTTTTAGCGGGTATTAAAGCCGCAAGTGTGATTGTTATCCCATTTGTGTTGGCAGCCTTTATTGCCATTATTTGTAATCCCTTAATTCGTTTCTTTGCCAAATACGGTATCCCTAAAGGGATTGCTGTTGTGTTTGTTATGTTGATGATTGTTGGTGTAGGGATAAGCCTTGCCGGATTGGTTGGGCAATCGATGACCGATTTCTCTGAAAAGCTGCCTGAGTACAAAGCACAACTAAAAGAAGAATTTGTCTGGGTGGTTAATGTTGCAGCGAGTTATAACATCCTGATTGATAAAGAACAGATTATTTCTTTATTCGATCCGGGCAAAATGATTGATGTTGCAACCAACATGCTCACAGGCCTCGGTGGCGTGATGGCTAACCTGTTTTTGATCATCCTAACCGTGGTGTTCATGTTGTTTGAAGGACCTATGCTGAGTAAAAAAGTGCATTTAGCACTGGATGATCCTGAAATGAAAATGCAGCAGGTTGACCGATTCTTAGATTCAATTAATTCTTATCTGGCTATTAAAACGCTGGTTAGCTTAGGCACAGGTATGCTTGCAGGCTTTATGCTTTGGGCACTTGATGTTGATTACTTTGTACTTTGGGGTGTAGTGGCGTTCATGCTTAATTATATCCCTAACATTGGCTCTATCATTGCTGCGGTGCCTCCTGTGTTACTTGCTTTGATCACTCAAGGCCCACTGGTTGCAGGGTTTATTGCTGGTGGTTATTTAGTTATAAACACGGTGATGGGTAATATCGTCGAGCCGCGTTTTATGGGTAAAGGGCTGGGTTTATCGACGCTGGTGGTGTTTTTATCCTTGATTTTTTGGGGCTGGCTGATGGGGACCGTGGGTATGCTGTTATCAGTTCCATTGACCATGATAGTTAAAATAGCCTTAGAGACTAGTCAAGAAGGGCGATGGCTTGCTACCTTGCTTGGCAATGGCGAAGAGCTAAAACTTGAAGATTAAAAAAGGCGCTTAAGCGCCTTTTTATCTTTCAAAATGATTAAGTATTATTGCGGATTGGTATTATTACTTTAGAGGTCGCTGTAAAACCTGAACATGGTTTTGCAGGATCTCAATTTCACATTGCTTATAGGCAATAGCGGCTTTTGTACCATTTGGCATTTTTTGTAAATAACGCCAACGACAGCTGTCTTCTAAATAACGTTCTTGGTTCTTGATGCTGCGATTAAAAATTGGTAGCAATTGGCTGTTACCGGTATCTTCTTTAATTTTCTCAAGATCCATAGTGAGCTTATTAATCCACATCTTTTGGTCACGCTGAATATCGGCGATAACTTGATCTAGACATTGAATATAGCGTTTTGTGTCATCGGTATTGTTACTCGCAAGCTCACATGTTTGCTTTGCTTGAGCCTGCGATGCACTTGCAATTAAAGCTAAAAAGCTGCCTTTTACGAGTATTGATGTTTTATTTTTTATCATGGTAATTAAACTCTAATATAAACTCAGCACCGGCTAGTTTCTCTGCATCTTTAATGGTTAATGTGCCATTATACGAGTTGACTAAATCCGACACGATAGCCATGCCGACACCATGGCCGCTTTCGTAGGTATCGAGTCTGGTACCGCGAGTTAGTAATGATTCACGCTTGTGCTCAGGAACACCTGGGCCATCATCACTTATACTGAGCGTTAACTTTTTGTTCTGCTTAACCTTTATATCGACCTGTGAACGGCAAGCTTTACAGGCATTATCGATTAAATTACCAAGTAGTTCCATCAAATCTGTTTTATCACCCAAGAAATAGTCTTTTTCACTAACCTCTGAGGTAAATATAATATCTTTGTCGCGATAAACCTTGCTCATCGCGCTTAAGATTGAATCAATAACAGGCTTGATATGGGTTTGTTTCTTCCAGGTGTCAGACGCACCTGTTGCAGCGCGCTTTAACTGGTGTTCGATCATCACATTAATGCGGTCTAACTGCTCTTGTGCATCCGCATCATTGGCTAAAGGGCTTGATTTAAGCACTGCCAATGGCGTTTTTAATGCATGAGCAAGGTCGCTTAACGATGCACGATAACGCTCTTTTTGGCGCTGCTGCGATTCAAGCAATAAGTTTAAATCGGCTTTAATGGTTTGTAGTTCAACCGGGTAAAGACCTTTAATTTGTTGGTTATCACCCGACTCAATGGCTTTAATTTCTTTATCGAGTCGTTGCAGTGGCCTTGCGCTCCAAACAAAACCAATCGCCATAAGTGCTGCAATGGCCACACCCATCACATACATCCAATTTACGAGTGTTTGCTTAAAACCATCCATCAGCCTCAGTAGGGCATCATTACGCTTTAATAAAATAAAACGTGCATGTTCTGATTGGTCAATGTTCTCTAAAATAACAGTAAGCGTTAACTGCCAGTACACGGTATTGTTGTATTCAACACGGCGAAAATCAGCAGAGCCTGCAGGGGCTTCAAAGTTATCAGGAATAAAATTGATATTGGTCGCCGATTCAGAATACCAAACCGGTAAGTCACCGCGGTAAATCATCGCGTAGGTGTCTGAATTTAGTCGGTTTAGTTCTGGCGTTAAGATAGTACTTGGCATAACGATGCCGCGTTCAGTGAAATCAACTTCAGAAATTAATGAATATAAGTGAGCTTCGAGGGTTTTTTCGGTCGCTTCGACCAAAGAGGCGTAGTAAGCCTTACCAATTGAGAAAAACAGAATTGGTAGGGCGACTAATAAAACAAAGACAAGGATAAATCCTTGCCTTACTTTAAGCGGTATTTGCGATGCTACCACTGACTTTTTAGCCTATAACCACGGCCGCGTAATGTTTCAACTGGGTTTAGGGTACCATCAGGGTCAAGCTTCTTACGTAAACGTAATACGAAAACTTCAATTACGTTTGAATCAAGGTCGAAGTCTTGGTCGTAAATGTGCTCTGTTAGTTCAGATTTAGAAATTACCTTTTGTGGATTAACCATTAGGTACTCTAAAACTTTGTATTCGTACGCCGTTAAGCTAAGTTCTTTATCGTTAACCCATACTTGTTGTGAGCGAGTATGAATTTTAATTGGGCCAGCTGTCATTTCTGGGTTTGCTTTACCTGCGCTACGGCGGATAAGCGCATTACAGCGGGCAATTAGCTCTTCAACGTGGAAAGGTTTAGTTAGGTAGTCATCTGCACCTGCATCTAAGCCTTCTACTTTATCTTGCCAACGGTCACGTGCCGTTAAAATCAAAATAGGAATGGTAATACCTTGTGCACGTGCTTTGGTAATTAATTCAATACCATCTACTTTTGGTAAGCCTAAATCGACTACCGCCATATCTAGCGGGTATTCGGTAATATGGAATAAACCAGCTTCACCATCGTGACAAAGGTCAACGCTGTAACGCTCTTTTTCTAGGGCATTACGAAGGTTATCTGCTAAGTGTAAATCATCTTCAATTACTAAAATTCGCATTTTTAATCCTTTTTCACTTCGCCAGTCTTTTTGTTCACATGGACATCAACCACGTGGCCGTTCGTTTTTAAAATTCTTACGGTAAATACTTTATCTTGCTCTGTGATTTTTAGGGTTCGGCCGTCTTCAGATTTTTTGGCGATCGTTACAGCCTGCTTTTTAGTCACCTCTTGGGCTTGTTTCTTATTGGCATCAGCATGAAAGCTTGATAATGCAAATAAAAGACTAAAACTGAAGGCTAATAATATGCGCATGACGGGGAACTCCTAAACCAGACCCATTTAGTTTAATTAACCAATTAACTAAAATTCAAGTAATTACGTTAAATTCTGTAATTCAATAGCCAAATCTTAGTTAATAAGCCGTGAACAAACACTGAATTATTGATTCAGTTAAGTTCAGAGGTTAACCAAATACTTTTTTAAATGGTTTTACGACTGAGTTGTCGTAAACACCCGCCGCAATATACGGATCGTTTGCAGCCCATTCGCGTGCTGCTTCTAACGACTCAAACTCAGCAACCACTAATGAACCAGTAAAACCAGCGTCAGCCGGATCTTCACTATCAATGGCTGGCAATGGGCCTGCCGTAAATAAACGGTTTTGATCGTCTAATTCTTGAAGGCGTGCTAAGTGAGCAGGGCGTGCAGATTTGCGAGCTTCTAAACTATTTTCAACATCAGTTGAATAAATCATATACAGCATGGTGTGTTCTCAATGTTATTTTTAAAAAATAGTAGCATATTCTTAGCAATAGACGAGAGATTATTCGCGTAATAATCTTTACACAAACCCATATAACTTTAACTTATAAAGCTTGAAATACGCGGTGTAACACTGGTAGAGTCGCTGGGTTGAGAAAATAATAATAAGGTTTTTAAATGAGCGAAAAACGCGAGCATTTTAGCTCCCGCCTCGGTTTTATTTTAGCGGCAGCCGGTTCTGCTGTAGGTATCGGAAACTTAGTAGGTTTTCCTGTTTCAGCTACAAAAAACGGCGGTGGTGCTTTCCTTTTAGTCTATGCATTGTTTGTCATTTTCATCTGTTTGCCAGTGATGATGGCTGAAATGGCCATGGGTCGAAAAGCGCAAAAAGATCCACTTGGTTCATACAAATTTTTAGCGGGCAATGATCCAAAATGGAACTTTGCTGGCTTTTTAGCCGTATTAACGCCATTTATGATTGCTGTTTTTTATATGGTGATCACTGTATGGATTTTCGGTTATTTATCGCAAACCGCTTTTGGTAATCTAGATGCCTTGGCCCAGCCAGATAACTTTGGCACCTTTATCAATAGCTACACCGTGTTTGGTTATATGGCCGTGGTTGCCATCATCGTTAATTTGATTTTAGTGGGCGGTGTTAAAGAAGGTATTGAAAAAGCGGCTAAGTTTATGATGCCAGCTTTATTTGTACTACTCACCGCATTGGTTGTTTACGTACTAACTCTTGATAACGCAATGGCAGGTGTAAAGTACTATGTTGTGCCTGACTTTTCAAAAATGGATGCCAGCGTATTAAATGGTGCATTAGCTCAAGCGTTTTTCTCGTTGTCACTAGGTATGGGTATCTTAATGACCTATGCATCGTATATCTCTAAGAAAGACGATATTGTTGGTAGTGCAAAAATGGTTGCTGTCACTGATTCGATGGTGGCATTTATTGCTGGTCTAATGGTGCTTCCAGCTATTTTCAGTTTTAACCCAGATACTGACCCAAGTACTTTATCTGACTCGTCAGTATCGATGATTTTTGTCTACCTACCAAAAATTTTATTAGCGTTACAAGCTGATATTGGCTACGTGGGTGCATCAATTGTTGCGTTTGTATTCTTCTTACTTGTCTTTTTTGCTGCAATTACGTCACTTGTATCAATTGTAGAGGTGCCAACTGCAACATTAAGTGACCGCAAAGGTATCAGCCGTAAAAAAGCACTGGCTATCTTAACTTTATCTACAGGTGTATTGACTGTGCTATGTACCATGTCATTTGGTATGGTTGACTTGCTTACAAAGTTTGTTAGCTATGGCGGTGCAGATAAGAGCTTATTTGATATCGTTTATGATGTGTTTTACGACACAATTTTACCGCTTAATGGTTTAATGGTGTGTTTATTCGTTATGTATCGTTGGAAAAAAGCGAACTTATCAGCAGAGCTAAGCCAAGGCTGTGAAGGTTATATTGGCAGCTTCACAGAGAAGTATGTGAACTTCTCGCTATCAACGTTTATCCCTGCCATTTTATTACTAATCTTTGTAAATACGGTAGCCACTAAGTTTTTTGCATTTAGTATTTTCGGATTTTAAAAACCAGTTCAATACTTAGCCGCGCACTTTGCGCGGCTTTTTTATACCTATTACATTAAAAGGCCCCCGCATCAAGCACATCACCCAAACCAAGGGTAAACATCCAAAGTCCCCATAAGCTGTGTTCAATCACACACACGAAGGTTGAGCGGCTTTGCGCATAGGTGTAAGAAAACAACAGCCCACCTAAAAATGCTAGAAGCACGGCCAATACATTCGCATAGACAATATGCGCCAACGCAAACACTGATGCGCTGACAATAATACGCACTGTTTTACTTGGCATAATGCGTTTATAACGATGGAAAAAATAGGTTCTAAAAATAAGCTCTTGTGGCATCACCGATAAAATGGGGTAGAGCAATAACAACATTAGCCAGTCGTTAAATGAGTTTCGTGGCAGTGAAAACCAGTTTTCTTGATTCATAATACCGTAAAACATTCCAGAGAATAGCGCCCCTAAAAAGAAGAAACTAAATAAGCGACGTTTTACCGTACTAAATTGCCCAAGGCTTGTTAAACGAAAGCGTTTAAAATGGGGATCAGACAGAAGCAACATGCCGCACACGGCCATTAAAATAATAAGGGCAGGAATTAGCCAGTTAGCGAGGTAGGCACGAAGAAAGAAGCCTAATAGCGGCAGAGAAACAAATATGAGGGTAAATTCAAGCCAGCGGTATTGGTTAGCGTTCAATGTCGTCTCAGCGTGTTTTTTGTTTACGCTAACAAGCTAAGACGACAGATTTATGACATTAAGATTGCTTTGGATCTTTCTCTTCGTCATCTTCAGGTAAGTATTTGAATAGGGTGATGATCGTTGCTAACACGCAAACAAAGGTAATGCCCATTAAGCCAAACACTTTAAAGTTAACCCAAAAATCGAGCGAGAAGTTATAGGCAATGTAGATATTCAGCGCCGAGATACCTGCAGTCACCGCAACCCAAAATAGGTTAAGCTTATTCCAGAGCGCTTCAGGTACGTTGATTTCTTGTTTACTCTCAGAGGCATTTTCTAAAATCGAGCTAAGTGCTTTTTTCACTAGGTTTTTGCCAAGTACATAGCGGCTTACTAATAAAGTAACACTGAAAATGGCATACACAATGGTGGCTTTCCATTTAACAAACTGCTCATCGTGGAACACTAAGGTGAGGGTACCCAACACCACCGCTATGGCAAAAAACACCCAGTGACGGGTCGGCACTTTACCATCTTTAAAATAACAGTAAGCAACTTGAATTAAGGTGGTTAGCATCAGCAAGGCTGTTGCCCAATAAATATCAACTAACTTGAAAACCGCAAAAAATAATATCAGCGGGATGTATTCAATAATCGCATGCATAAATTTATAAATGCTCTAATTTAAAAAGATACTGGGTTGTATCAAGTTATCACGCAAGATACAAGGTTGACTTAACAGCCCTGAAAGCTTAGCCTCCCGAGCCAATCTGGCCTAAACCTGCGTTTAGGTTGTTTTACCTTATCTTTTTCCGCTTAACCTCAGATGATTAAGCGGCGTATTTTGGAGCACTTTTTATGAATAAAGCCGCGTTAGTATCGCAAATGGCTGCCCACAGTGAATTAACAAAAAAAGACACTCAAGCTGCCTTAACCAGCATGTTAAATGCTATCGAAAAGTCTCTTTCTGAGGGTGACCAAGTGCAAATTAATGGCTTTGGTACGTTTGCTCTAAGTTATTACCCAGCACGCAAAGGACGCAACCCACAAACCGGTGAAGAAATTGAAATAGAAGGCGCTAACAAGCCAGTTTTTAAACCTGCTAAAGCACTCAAAGACGGTTTATAAGCAGGATTTGCAAAGTGGGTGTAGTATTTACAGAGCATAAATAGAACACCTGAAAATTTATTCAATATTTTCAAAATATTAAGTTTGGCATGTTGTCTGCTGTTAATCATTTAGGTTTACCTAAATAAGGAGATAACATGTCAAATTTAAACAGCCAACTGAATGGTAAAAAGATTGCCATTCTTGCAACCAATGGTTTTGAGCAAAGCGAGCTATTGTCACCACGAAGCGCATTATTAGAAGCTGGTGCACTTGTCGAAGTTGTGTCACTTGAGCGTGGCGATATCACCGCATGGGATGAAAACCAATGGGGTGAGCGAGTTAGTGTTGACCGTGTAGTCAGCGAAGCAGACTCTGCAGAGTATGACGCGTTACTTCTGCCTGGTGGCTTATTCAACCCAGATACGTTACGTCAAGATTGCGAAGCAAAAGCCTTTGTTGATGGTTTTTTCAGTGCTGGTAAAAACAAACCTATCGCCGCGATTTGCCACGGTCCATGGTTATTAGCCGAAATTAACAAACTACGGGAGCGCAGAGTAACCTCATACCCAAGTATCAAAACAGATTTGATCAATGCAGGAGCTAATTGGGTTGATCAAGAAGTATGTGTTGATGAGGGTATAGTCACAAGCCGAAGCCCAGCCGACTTAGAGGCCTTTAATCGAAAATTCATAGAAGAGATTAAAGAGGGTGTGCACCGCCATCATTAATCATAAATTGTTAAGTACAAAAAAGGGCCTTTATGGCCCTTTTTTAAGTAATAAAACAAACTTATTTTGTAGCTGCTTTCATACTAGCTACAAACTCTTTTAAACCAGTTAGCATTGCTGCTTGATCATCAAGATTTGCCTCGATGATTTTAACAACCGCAGAGCCTGAAATCGCACCAGCAGCTCCTGACTCAAGTGCTGATTTAACATCTTCTGGTGTTGATACACCAAAGCCAAGTAATGCCGGTGCAGCATGGTAATCTTTTAGTTTTTTAACTAATGAATCTGCTGGCATTTGTGCCTTGGTTTCTGTGCCTGTTACACCTGCGCGTGAAAGAAGGTATGTGTAACCACGACCATATGACGCACACTCTCGTAAAGTGTCATCATCAGCATTCGGTGTAGCAATAAAAATTGGGTCGATGCCATTTTTCATTGCTGTTTGGCGAAATAGCTTTGATTCATGTAGCGGCACGTCAGCCACTAAAATTGAATCGACACCGGCCTCTTTAGCATCTTGATAAAACTTCTCAATGCCACGTTTAAACACTAAGTTTGAATACAATAACAGGCCAATTGGAATATCAGCATTATACTGGCGCACTTGTTTGATGATATCAAAGCAATCTAGGGTATTGATGTTTTCATCAAGTGCACGAATGTTGGCCGCTTGGATCACCGGGCCATCTGCAATCGGATCAGAAAATGGAATACCTAGCTCAAGGGCATCGGCGCCGCCATCAATTAAGCTTTTGATGATTTCTACGCTCAGTGCTTTATTAGGATCGCCAATCGTAACAAAGGGTACAAAAGCACCTTGGTTGGTTTCATTTAATGTGGCGAACAGTTGTCCGTAACGGTTAGTCTGGCTCATAGTGCGCCTCCTTCTGATAAAACACTGTGTACGTGAGCCAAATCTTTATCGCCTCGGCCGCTTAGGTTAACCACTAAAATAGTGTCTTCGGTTTGTTGCTCGGCATATTTAAGGGCATATGCTAGGGCATGGCTTGATTCAAGTGCTGGAATGATCCCTTCGTTCTTAGCCAGTAGTTGGAATGCTTCAAGCGCTTCAGTATCGCTAATTCCAACGTACTCAGCACGGCCTGTTTCATGCAAGTGAGCATGTTGTGGGCCAACAGCAGGGTAATCAAGACCTGCTGATACAGAGTAAGACTCTTCAATTTGACCATCATCATCTTGCATAATGTAGGTATAGGTACCGTGTAAAATGCCTTTGGTGCCTTTACATAGGGTTGCACCATGCTGGTGGGTATCTAAGCCTTTACCAGCAGGCTCTACACCAATTAGTTTAACGCTTGGCTCATCAATAAAGTCTGTAAACATACCAATGGCGTTAGAACCACCACCCACACAAGCAAGTACAGCATCCGGTAAGCGACCTTCTGCTTTCAATACTTGTTGTTTTGCTTCTTCACCAATCATTTTTTGGAACTCACGTACCATGGTTGGGAATGGGTGAGGGCCTGCTGCAGTGCCTAGTAAGTAGTGAGCATCTTTGTAATTTGCTGACCAGTCACGCAGGGCTTCATTTACGGCATCTTTTAAGGTGCCAGAGCCCGCTGTGACAGGAATAACCTCTGCGCCCATTAGTTTCATACGAAATACATTTGGTTGTTGACGTTCTACGTCTTTTGCACCCATGTAAATACGGCATTTTAAGCCAAGTAGGGCACAGGCAAGGGCCGTTGCAACACCGTGTTGGCCGGCACCTGTTTCTGCAATGACTTCTTTTTTACCCATACGTTTGGTAAGGAGTGCTTGACCAAGTACTTGGTTGGTTTTGTGCGCACCACCATGGAGTAAATCTTCACGCTTTAAATACAGTTTTACCTTAGGGTTTTTAACTAAGTTACGTGTCAGTGTTAATGGTGTAGGGCGACCTGCGTATTCATTTAATAGTTTTTCAAACTCAGCCTGAAAAGCTGGATCGTTTTGTGATTTATTAAACTCTGCTTCTAGTTGCTTGAGTGCTGGCACAAGCAGCTGTGGTACAAACATACCACCGAATTCACCGAAATAAGCTGGATTTTGCATTCTAACCTCAATAATTTCTGATATGCGAAAACGCATTTTGTAATTTTGTTTGGCACTTTTTACCCGCTGACGCTTCAACGCCAGAATTTAGGTCAAGGCCGTTAGCACCGCGATAAAGCGCTGCATGGATATTTTCTGGGTTTAAACCCCCGGCTAACATAAACGGCACGGTTGCCGTCTCTAGCACTGACCAATCAAATGCTTCGCCTGTGCCGCCTTTTTGGCTTTTGCTGTAAGTATCGTATAAATGGCGATCAACCCCTTCAAGCGGTTTAGGTAATTCACCTTTAACGGCTTGGGCTTTCCAAATTTCACAGCCAAGCGGTAATTGCTTTCTGAGACTTTGAATATATTCGCTATTCTCATCGCCATGTAATTGCACTGCAGCTAATTTTAAGCTTTGTGCATAATCGACCACTTGTTCAAGCGGTGCATTGACAAACACACCCACATACGCGAGTGGGGCACTTTGCGTAACTTGCTTGGCACAGTCTATATCGACATAGCGCGGTGACTTAGGATAAAAAATTAAGCCACCATACACAGCTCCACTGGCGTAGGCTGCCATCGCATCTTGTGAACGGGTTAAACCGCACACTTTGTTCTCACCTAAAATCACTTTACGACACGCGGCTTCTAAGTCGCGCTCAGCCATCAGTGAGCTGCCAATTAAAAAGCCATCACACAATGGCGCAAGGCGTTTTACATCTTTATGGGTATAAATGCCCGACTCTGAGATCACTACTTTGTCATTTGGGATAAGCTGACGTAAACGCTCTGTTGTTGCAAGGTCAGTACTTAAATCACGAAGGTCGCGGTTATTAATACCGATAAGGCTGGCATTCAGTGCAAGAGCACGACTGACTTCTTGCTCATTACTAACTTCAGTGAGTACCGACATATTTAAAGAATCAGCCACCTTATGAAGCGCTAAATATTGCTCGTCATCAAGGACTGAGAGCATTAATAAAATGGCATCACCACCAGATAAGCGTGCTAAATAAACTTGGTACTCATCAATAAAGAAGTCTTTACAAATAAGCGGCTGTTCAACTTGGCTGCGCACATACTCAAGGTACTGATAGCTGCCTTGGAAATATTTTTCATCCGTTAGTACGCTCATACAGGTTGCGTACTTTTTATAAACCGATGTAATTTCCTCTAAATTGAATGGTTCACGAATAAGCCCTTTTGACGGTGAGGCCTTTTTACATTCTAAAATAAACTGCGTGCCGGTTGCTGCTAATGCGCCTTCAAAGTCTCGCTTGGTTGGCACAACCTCGCTAATGAATGACTCAAGCGGGCGCTGTGCTTTTCTTTGTTCTAATTCAATACGTTTGTCGGCAACAATTTTGTCTAACACGTTAGCCATGACTTACCTCAATAATTGCGTTCAATGTGTCCATCGCTTTGCCTGATGCTAATAATTCGCTTACTTGATCTGCGGCTACTTTTAAATCACTTGCTTTATCAGTTAAATAAAGAAGAGCGGCAACGTTGGCTATAATGGCTGCGTTATGCGCCATTTCACCTTGACCTTGTAAAATCGCTAAGCTTGCTTTTGCGTTATATTCTGGGCCTTGGCCTGCTAGTTGTTCAAGTGAATAGTTTGCAAGACCAAAATCGCTCGCTGTTAGCGTGTATTCGCTCAGTTCACCGTTATTAAGTTCAACCACTTTGGTTGTCCCGTGTAAGGCAATTTCGTCAGTGCCTGCACCATGAACCACCATAGCGCGTTTTGTGCCAAGGGTTTTTAAGGTTTCGGCCATTGGTAAACACAGCGAAGGGTCATAAACACCAAGTAATTGCACCTCAGGGGCAGAAGGATTGGCCAGTGGCCCTAAAATATTAAAAATTGTGCGGCTTTTAAGGGCCGTACGCACGCCCATCGCATGGCGTACACCACTGTGATAATGCGGTGCAAATAAAAATGTAAAGCCCGTATTTTCTAAACAACGGGCAGCTTGCTCAGGGCTCATATCAATATTGATACCCAAGGCTTTTAGTAAATCCGCAGAGCCCGAATTACTCGACACACTGCGATTACCATGTTTGACCATGTTGATGCCCGCAGCGGCGGCAACAATAGCAGCCGTGGTACTAATATTAATTGTGTTTGATCCATCGCCACCGGTACCACAGCTATCGGCAAGCAAGGTTTTGCTGGTTTGAAATGGCACTGCATTGGCGCGCATTGATGCCGCAGCACCGGCGATTTCATCACTTGTTTCGCCTTTTAGTTTTAGGGCGATAAGTGCTGCAGTTAATTCAATATCATTAAGCTTGCCATTCATGATGGCGTCAAACAATTCAGTTGCTTGCGAAAATGATAAATCTTGCTTTGCTAATAATTGGTTTAACTGGGTTTGAGTCGTTGCTTCCATGTTATTCCTCTACTGCACGCGTGCGGTTAAAAATTCAATACTTTGCTGTAATAGCAATGCGCCATTTGGCGTTAAAATTGACTCAGGATGAAACTGATAGCCAAGGGCATTATCTTGTTGATGGTAAATTGCCATTGGAATATTTTCATAACAAGCAATTACTTCAACGTCATCAGGGACTTTGGTTGCCATTAATGAATGATAACGAGCAACCGGCATTTTATCGCCCATACCTGCAAATACAGGGTGCTCAGCCAACTCAATAATTGATGACTTGCCATGCACTGTTTCACCTGCATGACCAATAATCCCACCGTAGCTCTGTGTTAGTGCTTGCTGCCCTAAACAGATGCCCAGCATAGGGAAGCGGCCTTTACACAGCTCAATGAGTTCCATTAAACAACCCGCATCAGATGGTGCGCCAGGGCCGGGTGAAAGTACTAATAACACAGGTACGGTTTCTTGGCACATTTTGTCAAAGATGCTTTGTGCACTGATGTTATTACGGTATACCACTAACTGGCACCCTAACATAGAAAGTTCATCGACTAAGTTATAACTAAATGAATCAAAGTTATCTAAAAAGTAGATTTTATAGGCTGATGTTGTCGTCATTATTGTGCCTCGTAAGTCGATTGAATCGCAGTGATCACAGCTTGTGCTTTAGCGCGGGTTTCATTGGCTTCTGATTGTGGGTCTGAATCAAACACTACACCTGCACCTGCTTGTACGTAGGCCGTGCCGTTTTTAACAAACGCAGAGCGAATAACAATACAGCTATCCATGGCGCCATCGCCCGTTAAATAACCCACTGCACCTCCATAGCTGCCGCGGCGTTTTTGTTCGGTTTGACGAACTAACTCAGCAGCGCGTACTTTAGGTGCACCCACTAAGGTGCCCATGTTCATACAAGCTTGGTAAGCATGCAGCGCATCGAGTTCAGGTTTTAAAGTACCCACCACGCGTGAAACTAAATGCATCACTTGTGAGTAGCGGTCTACTTTTAATAACTCTTTAGCGTGACGTGTGCCTGGTACGCTAATACGGGCTACATCATTTCGTGCTAAATCAACTAACATAAGGTGCTCGGCACGTTCTTTTTGGTCGTTGCGAAGTTCAAGCTCAATGCGGCTGTCTAGGTCTGGATTAATTTGCCCGTTAGCAAACTTGCCACGAGGGCGAGTACCAGCAATTGGGTATACCTCAACTTGTTTACTCTCTGCGCAATATTTGAGGGCTGACTCGGGTGATGCGCCGAATAACACAAATTCTTCATCACGCATGTAAAACATATATGGGCTTGGGTTTTGTTGTTTTAGTTGGCTGTAAGCATGAAGTGAGTCAGGGCAGGCGAGAGAAAAAGTACGTGATGGAACAACTTGGAAAATATCGCCATCAACGATGTTGTTTTTTAACTTGATGACATGTTCGCAGTATTGCTCGTCGCTAACATCAACAGAAATTGGGTTTGAGCCGGTTTGCTTTTGCCCCTGGTAGCTTTGTGCGTTGTCACATACGGCATTTAAACGCTCTAATTGTTGACCAACCTCAAAGCAATTAGCATGAACTTCAGGGCCGTTAAATACATTGCCAATTAGCTCGGTTGTTTTTGCTTGATGGTCGATGACAACTAACGTTTCGGCTAGGTAGAAAACATAATCTGGGCAGCTGTTTTCGCCGTCAGGCACATCAGAAAGAGTTTCGAAATTAGCAACCATATCGTAGGCAAATACACCGCCTAAGAACACAGAAAATGGGTTATCTGTGGTGCTTTTAATACTATTAATACAGCTACGTAGCGCGCTAAATGCGTTATCTGCTACTAATTTACTGGCTTCATCAATGTCGCTTGCGACTTCGTTGTAGGTTAACGTTAATGTGTCTTCTACAAGCTCAGCAGAGCAGTTTTGCACATGAGTTTGTAAATAAGGCAGTAATTGTTTGCCGTTATTTGACTGTGCAGTGAGTATGACCTGTTTGCCTTGGCAAACAATACGTAGCGCTGAGTCAACCAAAATTAGACTTTTTACACTGTCTTTAGAATCAATTTCAGCAGACTCTAACAGCAGTGAATTAGGCTTATCGAGTAAACTGTATAACGCAAGTGGGCTACTGATGTAGTCGCGCACTTGAGTGATACTGGTTACTTCACCCGGTGTCGTTGTTATATGACTAAAAATCAAACCTCATTCTCCCTCATTCCCAAAAACTCTTTAAAAAACAAAACCCCGCGAAGCTATGCTTGGCGGGGTTCGTATAAAAATGCCTATAAATTAGATAGACCCTTACCGTCCCGCTAAGCCAGGCGCCACCACCAATGATGTGTAAGAGTTGCTATGTAATTCATAATAAAACCTTAAAATTTAGATATAAAAAAACCCGCTACATGAGCGGGTTTTGAAATCGTTAGACACGACAATTCGTCACCCGCTAGTTACGAGTGCCACCACCAAATTGTGATTTGAATTGTTTTGTTCATTGTTATTGCTTATTTAACGTGTCTGAAAGTGCATACAGTAAAGCGTACCTGAGCCGATACTGTCAAGCATTAATTTACATATTAGTACGAGTTCGGCATTTACCCATCGCAATTGCCCATTTATGAGTGTATATATGTCTAACCTAAAAAGATAATCACGCCTTGGCACTAAATTTTTGTTATACTCACATCATTGATTCAAGAACTTACGTAAAGCAGTCTTTCCCTTTGATAAAATACGATTTACATAGCCACACCACATACTCAGATGGTCAGCTATCAGTCGAGCAATTGTTACACCGCGCGGTTGAGAAAAACATAGATGTGTTCGCAATTACCGATCACGACACATTAAATGCGATAAAACCAGCTCGCCAAGTCATTGCAGATGATAATTTACCGCTTAAATTAATTGCTGGCGTTGAAGTATCAACAAAATGGGAAAGCTTTGAAATTCATATTGTTGGTTTAAATGTTGATGATGAAAATGACGCACTGTTGTCATTGTTACAGGTGCAACAAGCCAAGCGTGAAGAGCGCGCTTTAGAGATCGGTCGTCGCCTTGCTAAAAATGGTTTTGAAGGCATTTACGACCAAGCAAAAACATTTGCTGAAAACGCACAGATCACACGAGCGCATTTTGCCCGAGCGCTGATTGAGCGTGGTGTTGCTAAAAACTTTCCTGGGGTATTTAAAAAGTACTTAGGGCGAGGAAAAACAGGCTATGTACCAAGTAGTTGGTGTGATATGCAAACCGCAATTGCTGCCATTCACCAAGCCGGTGGGGTTGCCGTTCTTGCTCATCCTGGGCGTTATCAAATGTCTAACAAATGGCTACGTAAGTTAATTATTGAATTTAAAGACGCAGGTGGCGATGCGATGGAAGTTGCACAACCACAGCAAGCACCCAGTGAGCGCCAGTTTTTAGGTGAACTGAGTCGTGAATATGGCTTACTTGCGTCACAAGGGTCAGATTTTCATTTTCCGACCAGTTGGTTGGAGTTAGGTAAAAATTTATACTTACCAAAAGATTGCCAAGGTGTTTGGCAAGCATGGGAAGGGCAATAGGAGCGTGTAATGAGTCAGTTTTTTCATATTCATCCAGATAATCCGCAACCACGCTTAATCAGCCAAGCGGTTGATATTATCAAGCAGGGCGGTGTTATCGTATACCCAACCGATTCGGGTTATGCACTTGGCTGTAACATTGGTAATAAGCAAGCAAAAGAGCGCATCGAACGTATTCGTGGTATTGAAAAACACCATAACTTTACTTTGGTCTGTCGTGACTTATCAGAGCTATCTACCTATGCTCGTGTTGATAATCAGTTATTCAGATTAATTAAAAATAACACCCCTGGGCCTTATACTTTCATCTTTAAAGGCACTAAAGAAGTACCAAAGCGTTTATTAAACGAAAAGAAAAAAACCATTGGTATTCGTGTTATCGAACACCCAATCACCTGTGCTTTATTGGCTGAATTAGGTGAGCCGTTAATGTCGTGCTCTTTAATTTTACCGGGTGAGCAATATACCGAGGCTGATCCTGATGAAATTCGCGATCGCATTGAAAAGCAAGTTGATTTAATTATTCATGGTGGTTATCTTCCTGAACAGGCAACCACAGTAATTGACTTGTCGGATGATGATATCGAAATCTTACGTGTGGGTTGTGGTGATACTAAACCATTTGAGTAGAGACTTCATTGACTAGCCCAGAGCTTGACGCGCCAGATAATTTACAAGAGCCAGTACAGCAAAAGCTGCCACTGGCTTTTTTGCATGGCAAAGCGGTGGTCGATAAACCTGAAGACTTATATATTCCACCCGATGCGTTAGAGATCATTTTAGAAACCTTTGAAGGTCCTCTCGATTTACTTCTGTATTTAATCAAAAAACATAAACTCGATGTACTAGAGCTCTCTATTTTTAGTATTACAGAGCAATACGTTAGTTATGTTGAAATGATGAGCGAGTTTCAGCTTGAACTGGCTGGTGAATACCTTGTGATGGCGGCGTTATTAGCACAAATTAAATCACGATTATTATTACCAAAACATGAAGAGCTTGAAGAGGAAGAAGACCCACGAGCTGAGCTTGTAAGACGTTTACAAGAATACGAACAATTTAAAAAAGCCGCAGAAAATCTTGATGAAATTCCTCGCGAAGGCCGCGATATTTTTGTTGCCGAAGCGCTGGTACCAGAATTGAGTGAGCGTGAGGTACTGTTACCTGACGTTGACATGAAAGACTTGTTAGTTGCGCTAAGCGACGTTATGGCTCGAGCCAAAACATTTGAACACCATCATATTACCGCAGAAGCCTTATCGACCCGTGAACGCATGAGCTTAATCTTAGATAAACTCTCAGAAGCTCAATCACAGTTGCCTTTTAGTACTCTTTTTACGGTAGAAGAGGGCAGAAGTGGTGTTGTCGTTAGCTTTATCGCCATGTTAGAGCTGGTGAAAGAAAACCTGATCAGCTGCTTTCAGGTAGACGCCAATAGTCAGATTTATGTTGGTTTGGTGGAAGAAGGCGAATAGCTGGAGGTTAATAGCTTTAAGCTTTAAGCGGTAAGTCTTAAGTTAGCTGTCATAGTAATACCAATCCGCAATAATACTTAATCATTTTGAGGGATTAAACCTGTCGCTATCTGCGTTAAAAATTTCTGATTTAGAAMAACTAAATAACGAAATTTTTGCCTTGCTATCAACGAGGTTTTATTGCCTCAAAATAGAYYACTTAATTAAGCGAATTGGTATAAACTGAAAATATAAGGAAAGCAGATGCATAGTAAACCCTTTACAATCAAAACCATGACCAAGAAGGAAGTTGAACTCATGATTGATTGGGCTGCAGCAGAAGGCTGGAATCCAGGCCTTAATGATGCAGAGTGTTACTTTGCAGCTGATCCTGAAGGGTTTCTGGTTGGTTTTCTAGACGATGAGCCTATCGCTACAATTTCTGCCATTAATTACCGTAATGCATTTGGCTTTATCGGCTTTTATATTGTTAAACCTGATTACCGTGGTAAAGGTCACGGAATGCAAATCTGGAATGCCGCATTAAAGCGCCTTGAAGGGTTGAATATTGGCCTTGATGGTGTGGTGGAACAGCAAGAGAACTACAAAAAGTCTGGTTTTAATTTGGCTTATCGTAATATTCGTTTTGCAGGAGTAGGCGGTGGTAGTTCACCGCAAAATGCAGACATTGTAGATCTTAATGCTGTGCCATTCGAAATTATTGACGCATACGAACAGGCTTTTTTCCCAGTAAATAGGGCAAACTTTACTAAAGCGTGGTTAAACCAACCCCAGAGCGACGCGTTGGGCGTAATGAGCAATGGGAAATTGGCAGGATACGGGGTAATTCGCAAATGTCAGAATGGCTTTAAAATTGGCCCTTTATTTGCCGACTCACCAGAATTGGCCGAACCTTTGTTCCTTGCTTTAAAATCTAAAGTGAGTGCATCTGACGCTATTTTCCTTGATACGCCAGAAATCAATCAAGCTGCTGTCGCTTTAGCACAGAAGTACAATATGCAGGTGTCATTTGAAACTGCCAGAATGTATACCAACGACTCTCCGAGTTTGCCATTAAACCGTATTTTCGGTGTTACTTCTTTTGAAATCGGCTGAGTTAAATTCTATAGCTATTCAATTTCACGAGATGTTCAAAGCTCGATTAAACGCTAGTAAGAGCTTGTTAAAATAAGCGCTCAAATTCATCCAAGGACGTATTTTGGAAATTAGAAAACTGAACTCACTGCGAGCTTTAGCTGCGCTCATTGTCTTTTTCACTCATTTTAGCGATATAACTAATTGGCTTGGTGGTGTGTTAGGAGGGGGCTCAGGGGCATATGGGGTGATGCTTTTCTTTCTTCTTAGTGGCTTTTTGATGTCTTATCTATATATAGAAAAAGGCTTTAACAAAGATAATATTGTCCGCTATTTTTCTGCTCGCTTTGCTAGAGTTATTCCTCTGTATTTAGTGGTTGTTCTTGCCTCTTACTTGTTATCGAATAATGGTAGCTCTGTTCTTTATAACATTCCTGATACCGAGACCTTAATAGCCCATTTACTGTTTATTTATGGCGAAAGTGTTCTGTGGTCAATACCGCCAGAAATACACTTTTATTTTATATTTACACTTTTTTGGGCAATGTCGAAAAATAGAACAGGGTATATTTATCTTTCAATTTTAGCTGTAATGCTATTGTTGTTCTTTACAAATTATCCACGTATTTATGGTGATATTAATGGTGTTCCATACAATCTGTTTAGTGTATTGAGGACATTACCCTTCTTTTTTGTCGGGGTTATGTTGGGTATGAACTATCGTTCATTAACTATTCCATATTACTTGCGAAAACATTGGTTTGTATTAACGCTTGGTTTTATTCCTTTGCTGTACCCTGCATTTTCTCCCATAAATTCTGCTGATAAGGTAAGAATGTGGTTGAGTTATGAAGTTCTGCTTGTAATGAGCTCTGTTTTCTTTTGTGTTGTTTTCCTCGTGCCAGACAATAATGTATTGCTCGCTAATCGATTTGGTGATTTTATCGGGAAGATATCGTACTCGCTTTACTTGCTTCATATGCCAATTATCGCAAAGGTGAACCAATTAGACGTGTCAATTGAGCTAAAACTCTTGCTATCTCTGCTGCTGAGTGTCATTGCAGCAGCAATTTCATATCAATTTTTTGAAAAGCCAGTAGCAAATTTAATTCGCAGAAAAGTATCTAATCGGCCAAATTCAGCCACCAGCCAAGCTTAGCGGAACTACATTCGTTTTTTACTGAAGATACAATTTTAATGTTGCGGTAATAAACTCTCCATAAACTGCTAGCACCTAACACCTTTTGTCTTTTTCCTTTCCCCTTACAACTTTACCCTTTCCCCTAAGGTGTGCATATATGCACAGAAGCTGTTCGTTTTACGCTATTTTCATTATATAAGCCGTCATTTAAGATGTATCTAGTTTCACGATTCTCATGGGAAATGAGTATGTTAAAGAATTCAAAGTCAAGTTATGGCTGGGTGGCCATCTTAGTACACTGGTTAATGGCACTTGGGGTGTTTGGTTTGTTTGGCTTAGGCGTTTATATGGTTGAGCTAACCTATTACGACGCTTGGTATAAAGGCTCATTGGACTTACATAAAAGCGTGGGTATTACCTTAGCTGCATTATTGTTGTTTCGTTTTGGTTGGCGCTTATTAGGCACCCAACCTGAGCCTGTTGCAGGTAGTTCAAAAGCAATGAATCGAGTTGCACACTCAGTCCATAAACTAATTTATTTAGCTTTAATTGTCATTGTGACATCTGGCTATTTAATCTCTACGGCTGATGGCCGTGCAATTGAAGTATTTAATTTATTTGCTGTACCGGCATTACCCGAGTCGGTCGCAAACCAAGAAGATATTGCAGGTAAAATTCACTTTTATGCCGCGTATGGGCTAATAGCTGTGGTTGTTTTACATGCTTTAGGGGCACTAAAACATCATTTTATCGATAAAGATAAAACCTTAATTAGAATGATCAAACCATTGAAGGATGATTAACATGAAAAAATTACTATTAGGCACAGCACTCAGTGCTGCACTTTTCTCAACAGCAAACGCAAATGCAGCTGACTACGTTATTGATACAGACGGTGCACACGCATTTGTAACTTTTAAAATTAAGCACTTAGGTTACAGCTGGTTACATGGTCGTTTTAATACTTTCTCAGGTGATTTTAGCTATGACGATAAAGCGCCTAATGCATCTAAAATCAATGTAACGATTGATACTAAAAGCATCGACTCAAACCATGCTGAGCGTGACAAGCACTTACGCGGTAAAGACTTCTTAAATGTTGATAAATACCCAACTGCAACATTTAAAAGTACCTCAATCAAGTTTGATGAAGACGGTGACGAAGCAGATGTTACAGGTGAATTTACCTTAAATGGTGTAACCAAAACCATTACTTTTGAAATTGACAAAATTGGTGAAGGTAAAGATCCGTGGGGTGGTTACCGTGTTGGTTTTGAAGGCGAAACAAGTCTTAAATTGACTGACTATGGTATTGACTACAACCTTGGTCCGGCTTCAACCCATGTTGATATTGGTTTATTCATTGAAGGTGTACGTAAGTAAGCACCGTTAATACGACCGCCAATTCGCATAACTGTGGGTTGGTAAAATTAAAAGTGCCGCTTAATGAGCGGCACTTTCGTTTCTATCTTTTAATCTCTTTTCTAAAATGGGCTGCAAATTATCCGGTAGCCAGCGAACTAAAACATCATGAAAAGCATCTGTATGAGCGATTTTCTCAAGAGCTTCATCTAATAATTTTACCGTTACTTCACCTTGCTTGTTTTTAGTGCAGCCTATATAGCCAATGCTTAACGCCGGAGCTTCAGTAAGTGATAGTTGAGTTAAGTCATCTTCAAAGCCCATGGAATGAGCCAAGTAATAATGTTCGCTAGGGTAGCCAAGTAATATATCAATACGCTTTTTTTGTAGCATATAAGTTAGGCTTGCGAGGGTGTCTCTGCCGGGGCGTGAGATAATATTAGCGTCATGACTTTCGTTAATAACTTTGTCGATATTTGCTCCAAAAGAGCGGCTCATAGAGACCCTAAAGCAAGGTTTTCGGCTAGTAATGATTTAAGTGACACAGGTTTTGTTGAGTCTAGCTTAAGTTTTGTTGCTAACTCTTTACGTATTGCAATAGACGGCGACAAACCAACAGTTGATGAATGTTCAGTAAACTGAATATGCTGCTTGCGGTGCTCGCTTTGATATAACGACAGCATACAGTAATTATTTTGTGGGTTTGATAGTTCATGCACAGCACGACTGGCTGGCAATAAAGTGCGTTTAAATGAAACCTCAGGCAGTGCTTTTTCTAATAATTTGATCACACTTTCATCACGACCTGTGCCTTCATATTTATCATGCATGATGTAGTAGGGGGCAAAATCAACCATGATCCACTCAATGGCTTTAGGTTGCTTATTTGCATAAGCTGGCAAGCAAAAAAGTAATAGTAAAATAGACCACACACTACGCATAGTTACTACCTATTTAGGAACTAAAATATAAGTGTAGCAGGAATATAGGCTTATGTGGCTGGTGGTGAAAACTAAAACGCCAGCTTGTTGGCTGGCGTTTATCGGTAGGGTTTAGTTGGCTTTTAACCACTTCACAAATTGGCGTGCATCACTAGCCTTTTGGAAGATGGCATTTTTTAAGCCCTGCGTGTCACTAAAAATTACACGCTGTTTATTTACCGAGATTGATTGCACTGGATGTGCGATCTGGATCAAAGATCCGTTGTATTTATATGACATAATAAAACTCACTTTTTCTTTTGTCTGTGTCTGTAGAGCTTTAATAGGCATTTAAAAAATACAGACCGACATTTGTTGTCTTGCTAACAGTGTCGACTAAGTTTGTGACAGTTTGGTGATGATTTGAAAATTCATCAAAATGTCATTTAGTGAACAAGCTGCAAGTATTTATACGAATATGCGGGAATTACTGGATCAAGGTAAGGGGTTAACCGCGTGGTTTCTAAAAACCAGACAATCAGAGTACTGTAAGAATCAATTAAGCGCAAGGTTTATTTTTTAAACATCAAAAATAATCTCTGGATGTTTAACAGAAACAGGCGTATTGTGATTAGGCACAAAATAACAATAAGAAGTATGCTTATGAATTACCTTTTGGTATCAGATATATTCGGTAAAACAGCGCATTTATCGCTGCTTGCTCAGCAGCTTCGTGGTAAAGTGAGTCTTTGTGACCCTTACATGGGGGAAATTCAGCTCCCCATAAATGAGCAGTTTCAATATCAACATTTTATGACTCAATGCGGCCATGACAGTTATTTTGAGCTAGTACATTTAAAAATGGCTACTATTCGTCAGCCAACCACGATTATTGCATTTAGTGCAGGCGCAGCTGCCGTTTGGCGAGCTCAAGCAGAGTTAAAA
>NZ_JAKEVM010000059.1 GCF_022398475.1 Pseudoalteromonas shioyasakiensis
CTTTAGAGGCTGAAGTCGAATATTTATTAAGCCAAAAGTATCTAAATTCAACTTAAATAAACTAAACATTTATTATTCAACCTTTTGTGTAAGGAAAACACATGACTTCTCTTCGGTTCCCCTCTTTACTAGCACTTATGATTGCTGCTTCAAGCCATGCGGCTGAGCAAAAAGAAGTACAGGATATGTCAGATCCTCTGGCTGTTTATACACAAGCAGGAGTCGGTGTTACAAACAAAGGGCTCAACTTTAAAGTTGGCCAAGCATACGATACAGGTATCGCAACCACTGCTGGTATGAATGTTTTTGAAGTAAAAGGCATATATGGCGATGCGCTAGGCTGGGAAAGCGACAGCAAAACGACAGATTCTATTGATTCTTTTCGCTTTCGTAATTTCTCAGTTGACCTAACCACTACAATCGCAACGCAAATTGATGCTAACTATAACCTTAATGCCAACCTTGTCGCTGACGAAAGTATGGATGTTTCTTATAGCTTTATAAAAGCTTTAAAACCTATGGGGCGCTTTACGTTTTACCCGTTAGCTGGGGTGGGTGCATCACTCGGTGAAAATACCCTAGAAGATGACGGCAGTCGTGACAGCGGTTATTCCATTATGGGTGCTTATGGTTTAGTCGGTATGTACGCAAAAATAACCATTAACGATAAAATTTGGCTTAACTACAATCCATTTTGGCTAACAACTATCGGCGGTAGCGATAACTATAAAGATCACTACTACGGTCTAAACCAAAGCCATATTTTGACTCATGAATTTGCAGCAAGTTACCAAATTAACCCGCGTATGAATCTACGCTATTTCGCAAACTGGAATGAAAACGTTGACTTTATGGATGGCGATCATCGTCTCGAATTTAATTATCAGCTATAAAATTTGAAGTAACAAGAAACAACAAGGTAAGGGATTAAGTGAAAAAAGTTGTACTAATAAATATGCTTACAGCAAGTTTGCTAAGCACACAAAGCTTTGCATCAAGTTACGATGAATATGCAATAAAACCTGCAGAACAGCAATTAAGTAATCAACAACAAAAAGTTGATGAACCGATTTCATTTTTACCCATACCGACTTTTATTACAGAGCCAGCTGTAGGGCCTGGGCTTGGTGTTGTTGGCCTTTTTTTTCATGACAACGAAAAGAAGGCCAAAAAGAAGAAAAAAGAAGGCTCTACCCTACCACAAAGCATTAGTTTAGTGGGCCTAATGGGCACTAAAAATGGCACCAAAGGCGGTGCTGTTGGCCACATTACCTTTTGGGATGAAGACCGTATTCGCTATCAAGGGATTGTTGGCTGGGCGAGTATAAACCTTGATTTTTATACCTTCGACGAGATCAAGCTACTCACACCATTGTCGTTGAATATTGAAGGCCCAGCGGTGTTTCAAAACCTTAAGTTGCGCTATGACGACAGTAACTTCTTTTACGGCTTTAAACAGATTTATCGTAAAGTAGAAATAAGCTTAGCCGAAAACCCTATCGAAGATTTTCTGCTCGAAAACGATATTATCAAAGACCACCTTTCACTTGATGTAAATACGTCAGGTATTGGACCATTAATTGAGTACGATAGCCGAGATAACCCCCTAAACCCTGAGCGAGGCTTTAACTACAAGGCTGAGTATTTATATTATGATGAGGCTATTGGCAGTAAGGTTGATTACACCAGTCTAAAGCTTACCGCCTTAAATTACTGGCGTTACACCGATAAATTCAACTTTGCCCTGCGCATGCAGTATGACTCAGTTAACAACCGTGGTGAAAAGCGCTTACCGGTTTATATTCCGCCAAGTATTAGCCTTCGCGGTGTGTCTGCAACTCGCTATCAAGGTCTCGATGTATTTGTTACCGAAGCAGAAGCGAGCTATAAAATCACTCACAAAATAAAGCTCAATGTGTTTACTGGTATGGGCTGGGCAGCCGATAACTTTTCTGACTTATCGAAAGCTGAAACCATTGATACTGTAGGTGCAGGCTTTCGCTATTTAATTGATGAACATTACGGAATTGGTATTGGCCTAGATGTAGCCCATGGCCCTGAACAAAACGCAATTTACATTCAGGCGGGTTCTACTTGGTAAAATTATAATACTTTTTTAATAGCTCACCTTGATTTGTTCCCATTTTATTCTAGTGTTAAGAGTGCCGATAACTTTATAAGGATAATCATGAATAATATAGCAAAATTTGGTTTTGCTGTATTGACACTAGTTTTTGTATCGCAGTTAAGTGCTAATACGGCCTCAAAACCGGCCACAGAATATACTAAACAAGCTAATGCTAACGTATTAAAAAGCCTGCCTTTTAATGACACTCAAGACTTCAAAGATGCACAAAGAGGCTTTATAACAAAGCCCGACACCTTAACTATAAAATCAGATGATGGCACTGTAGTTTGGGATCTAGAGCAGTATAAAAAATTTGTACAACTTGATAAAGCAGCACCAGATACTGTTAACCCAAGTCTATGGCGAAACTCTCAACTCTTGATGCAGTATGGTTTATTTGAAGTAACCAAAAACATTTACCAAGTACGAGGATACGACCTTTCAAATATCACTTTTGTTAAAGGTAAAAAGGGCTGGATCGTTTTTGATCCGCTAATCTCCCCTGAAACAGCTAAAGCAGCACTGGATCTAATTAATAAAGAATTAGGAAAAAGACCTGTAACAGGCATCGTCTATAGTCATAGTCACATAGACCACTATGGTGGAGCACCAGGGCTTGTAACTCGGGAGGATGTGGCACAAGGTAAGGTCGAGATTCTTGCACCAGAGCATTTTACAGAACATGCTGTGTCTGAGAACGTAATTGCAGGTAACGCAATGAGTCGTAGAGCTGTATTTATGTATGGCGCATTATTGCCAAGAGATCCCAGAGGTGGCCTAAGTGGAGGTCTTGGAATGACTACTTCAACAGGGCTTGCAGGCTTGCTATTACCTACCAAAGAAATTAGTAAAACAGGTGACGTTGTTACTGTTGATGGTGTGAAAATGGAATTCCAAATGACGCCCGGAACTGAAGCACCAGCCGAAATGAATACATGGTTTCCTCAATGGAACGCTTTATGGATGGCTGAAAATACCACAAATACGATGCATAACATTTTAACACTACGGGGGGCTCAAGTTCGTGATGCTCTGAAGTGGTCAAGTTTTTTAAATGAAACTATTGAGCGTTATGGTGATAAAGTAACAGTTAAATTTCAATCACACCATTGGCCTTTATGGGATAATGGAAGGATCCTGCCTTACTTCAAGAAACAACGAGATATATACAAGTTCACACATGATCAATCCGTACGGTTAATGAATCAAGGTTACAATGGTGAGGAAATTTCTGAGATGATCACTTTACCTCCAGAGCTTGAAAATAACTGGGCTACTCGAGGTTACTACGGCACATTACGCCATAATAGTCGAGCTGTTTATCAGCGCTACATGGGCTGGTATAACGGCAATCCATCTGATCTCAACAATCTTCCTCAAGAAGCTGTTGCTCAAAAATACATGGAGTTTATGGGTGGAGAGCAAGCTGTTCTCAAAAAAGCTCAAAAGTCATTTGATAAAGGTGATTACCGCTGGGTTGCAGAAGTTATGAAGCATGCAGTATTCGCTAACCCAAGTAGCAAAGCATCTAAAGAGTTACTTGCTGATACTCTCGAACAATTAGGTTATCAAGCAGAGTCTGGGCCATGGCGTTCAGTCTATTTACAAGGAGCGTACGAACTTAGAAATGGAGTGCCAAGTACTGGAGGCACACAAACAGCAACTCCTGATACAATTCGTGCGATGACTCCAGATATGCTATTTGATTATCTAGCCGTAAGACTTATTGCTGATAAAGCGGCTGGTAAAGTATTAAGTATCAATATTGACTTTACTGATATTAATAAACATTACACCATTACAGTAGAAAATGCTGTTTTAAACTATACGACTAAACAAGCAGAGTCAGCAGATGTCACACTCACGCTCTCTATGAAAACGATGAATAACATTCAGTTAAAAGAGATAAGTTATGATGATGCTTTAAGTTCTGGTCAATTAGAAATATCTGGCGACAAGAAAGTTTTAGATGATTTTCTTGGCATGCTCGACAATTTTAATTTCTGGTTCAATATCGTTACCCCCTAGCAAATGCAATAAAAAGGCACGTGACCGTGCCTCTTTATAGTGAAATACAATTAGAATAAAATCAAAACCAAACCCTAAAGATTGAATTAATTTATTTCACTGCTATCATCAATAGCTCAATAAATATTCAGGGATTGAACGGATGCATAAAAAAGTATCAACCAACCATTATCCATTCAAAGATTTTAAACCCCATGGGCTTGTCGAGTTTTATCAACGTGAACATGTGCTTTTAACGACTGCTACTGGGCCTTTCAACGAAGAGATTATTGACGCGCACTCTTTTATGCAAAAAGATTACATCAACAAGCTCAGCGCTGATTATGGTCAATGGTTTGAATTGGTTGAGTTTGAAAACTCATGCATGGCAACACCAGGGGCGCTTGAAAAACTAATGGTGTATTTTGTTGAGCTTCGACGAAAAGGCATCGCACCGGCCAAAACAGCTTTAGTGATAAAAGAAGGGCTTGAAGGCGGTAGTTTGCTTAGCGATACCTACTGCAATTTATATAAACGAGCAGGCATGGTAATGAATGTATTTAAGTCAAAAACAGCGGCCCTTAACTGGTTAGCAGAAGAGCCTGTGACTGAATTAGCCTGTTAACACACTATTTAATTTAAAAAGTGTTGCTCTTCTTCCCGCAAGGTCAACACTTCAACTCCCCTCTGGGTCTCCCAAACGCTTAGCTAAAGATACAGCTTAATTACAACTCAGCTATCATTTTAACAAGCGCTTGAGTTGTCCATTCAAGTCCATTGAATTTAATATCAGGTTGATAATAAAAGCCTTTTTCACGTGGTCTATTTACATAGACCTTTATCGGCAGAATCACTTTAGCAAAGCCTGAAGGTAAGGTTTCGAGCCTCACTTCCATGTAGGTAGAGTCTGTACTACTTGGTGCGCCAACTAATTGTGTGTTTGCAAACAGCTTAAAACTATCCAGTGCATCTAGACAAGCGCTGGCACATTGCCCTGGCACAATCACATAAACGGGTGTAGTAAACTGACTGGCGTTTTTTGGCATTGCTTGTTGCTCTGCTGAGGCTACCTCGACATAAAATTGTTCACCCTTATCATAAGCCGCCAGCATACTTTCGTGGGTTGTCTTTAACCATTGATACCAAGGGCTAGCCGTATCATAGCTTGCGACTACATCGCCAAAATAGTCAGTATTACCTTTAGAAGTTCGCCACCACACTTGGGTATTTTTGTGTAACTTATAGCGGCCATATTTAAATTGTTCACTGCCCCAAAGTGCTGAGGCTATTTGCTCACTCCACATCGATGAGCCACCTTGATTATGGCGAAGATCAAGTACCACAGCTTTAGCTTGCATTAACTTATCATGTTGCTGTTCAATGGCGCTCAGCATCGTTTGGTAATCTGCTTGTTGCTGCTCATTGGGTGCATACGTTGGCATACTGATCCAAGCAATATCCTTTAAAGGCCAATTAAGTTCGATTGGTAACTTATCGCCGTTGTAAGCATTTTTAAGTTTTTCTTTGACACTATCAGGCCTAATACGCCAGTTTAACTTTAAGCTGTAAGTAGAGCCGTCAGCTTTTTCAAACGTGCAGCTTTCAAGTGGCGACAAAAACGGGTTTCCATCATCAACCGTTAGTCGCCAGCCATGGTTCCACCAACTACCGGGTTGTTCTACTTCGCCGTAATAGCGGAAAACACGCTCAACTAGCAAAGTATTAATTGCTGTATTATCACAGCTTACGAGCTTATCGCCTTTGGCAACCGTATCTAATTCACTGTAATACACTTGCAACGCATCCCCCCGCCAAACTGTTGAAAAGCCCGGCCAACTTCTTTGTGGCTTTAGTTCTCTAGGTAGGGTATCAACCGCTCCTGCATGACCATCTTGTAGAACAGTTCTAAAACGTGCAATAGCCGCAGCAAAACCTTGTTAACTATGCGCTTTTACAGCCAGCTTTAAGCCTTCTTGCTTTGCTTTTTCAAGCTGTTTAGCAAAGCCTAGATTACGTACATCATGCATACCAGGGTGATTGATAACCGACAACTGATAAGCCGCTTCAACATCTTTTATAGCAAGTTCAGACCAATTAATTTCAGAATGAGTGACTGTACGACCCTCATCGGCGCGACATAGATTCACACCAAAAGGGCTAAAGTTTAGAGCTGTAAAGATGAGTGATAAGTAAAGCGTCAAGCGTTTCATAAAAATCCATTTTAAATAATTATTATGTTTAAAAAACACCCTATTTAATCACTAAGGCATTGTTATGGCAATAAAAAGGACTTCACATGTGAATAGATTAAAAAAATTCATCTATCAGGTTTATTTTAATCGTTTGTCGATTTAGAGGGATTACTCTAAAGTTAACTCATCAGCGCTTTTAAGCTAAACAGCTTCACACCATTGAGAGTGTTTGCGCAAACGAATTGTTGTCACAAAAAGTCTAGTTTGTGTGTTCTCTGGGCTTTTTATATACCGAGTTACTGCGCACGCGGTAACTCAACCAAATTGTTGTCAAAAGCTTAGCTTGTGTGTTCTCTAAGCTTTTTTATTCCGAGTTACTGCACACGCGGTAACTCAACCACATTGTTGTCAAAAGCTTAGTTTGTGTGTTCTCTAAGCTTTTTTATTCCGAGTTACTGCACACGCGGTAACTCAACCACATTGTTGTCAAAAGCTTAGTTTGTGTGTTCTCTAAGCTTTTTTATTCCGAGTCACTGCACTTGCGGTGACTCAACCAAATTGTTGTCGAAAAGCCTGGCTTGTGTGTTCGCCGGGCTTTTTTATGCCCGTTATAAAATGACTTGCCAATACGCTACATCAATCCACTGCCCGAACTTTTTACCAACTTGCTTAAAATGCGCGACTTTTTGCATATTATGCTTCTCATGCAAGGCGATACTTGCTTCATTAGGTAATGCAATGCCTGCCATAACAGCATGTACATTTTGCGTTTTTAACTGAGTAAATAGAGTGGCGTAAAGTTGGGTGCCAATCCCCTTTGTATGACTATCAGCATCTAAATAAACCGAGATTTCCACTGAGTGTTGGTAAGCTTTTCGTGCTTTCCAAGGTGTTGCATAACAATATCCAATGACATTACCTTCAGCTTCAGCAATCAACCAAGGTAAGTCAGCATCAAGATTAGCCTGTATTCGCTTGGCTATTTCAGTACCTGTGATTGCCTCAACTTCAAATGTCACCGTACTATTAACAACATAGTGATTGTAAATTGCAGCAATGGCTTCACTATCATCAATCCTTACATTTCTGATCATGATTGAAAATTCCTTACCCAACATTAATTAATTGGTTAATTAATAACAGAAAAGCAAGTTTGGAAATACATATACGCAAAATAAAAACGCCACTAGATGTGGCGTTTGGGTAGTTTCGACAACAATAAGAAATTGCTTTTAAAAGAAGCCCAGTGGATTCTCACTGTAACTTACTAATAGGTTTTTAGTTTGTTGGTAATGATCAAGGGCGAGTTTATGTGTTTCTCGGCCTATACCTGACTTTTTATAACCGCCAAACGCAGCGTGTGCTGGGTACATATGATAGCAGTTGGTCCAAACACGACCCGCTTCAATCTTACGACCAAAGTGATAAGCACGGTTCATGTTTCGACTCCACACACCTGCCCCTAAGCCAAACTCAGAGCTATTAGCAAGTGCTAACGCTTCGTCTTCATCTTTAAAAGTCGACATTGAAATAACCGGGCCAAAAATCTCTTCTTGGAACACGCGCATGTCGTTAGTGCCTTTTAATAGTGTTGGTTGAATGTAGTAACCGCCGTTAAACTCATCAGACAGTTGTTCGACTTCGCCGCCCGCAAGCACTTCGGCCCCTTCTTGTTTACCAATTTCGATGTAGCTTAGGATCTTATCAAACTGAGCTTGTGATGCTTGAGCACCCACCATGGTTTCGGTATCAAGTGGATTACCCCGTTTAATTTGTAGAGTTCGGGCAAGAACACGCTCAATAAATTGCTCGTAAATATCTTCTTGAATAAATAAACGCGATGGGCACGTACACACTTCACCTTGGTTGAAGTACGCAAGTACGGCTCCTTCAATCGCTTTACTCAAAAATTCATCGTCTTTTTCCATTACATCGTTGAAGAAGATATTTGGCGATTTACCACCTAGCTCGACCGTCGAAGGAATAATATTATCAGCAGCACATTTTAAGATATGTGAACCCACTGGCGTTGAACCTGTAAAGGCAATCTTCGCGATTCGAGTACTGGTTGCCAGCGCTTCGCCCGCTTCTTTACCATAGCCGTTTACCACATTTAGAACACCTGCAGGCAATAAGTCACCAATCACTTCAAGCAGCACTAATATAGACGTAGGCGTTTGTTCAGCTGGTTTTAAAACAATACAGTTACCCGCAGCAAGGGCTGGCGCAAGTTTCCACGCAGCCATCAACAATGGAAAGTTCCAAGGAATAATTTGCCCTACTACACCTAGTGGCTCATGAAAATGATAGGCCACCGTGGTTTCGTCTATCTCACCGATTGAGCCTTCTTGCGCGCGCACACAACCTGCGAAATAACGAAAATGATCAGCCGCTAAAGGCACATCTGCCGCAAGTGTTTCACGAATTGCTTTACCGTTATCCCAGGTTTCGGCCACTGCCAGCATTTCTAGGTTTTGTTCAATACGATCGGCAATTTTTAATAAGATATTGCTACGCTCGGTGACTGACGTTGTTCCCCATGCCGCTTTTGCATCGTGGGCTTTATCAAGTGCCAGTTCGATATCTTCTTTTGATGAACGAGGTACTTTACAAAACACTTTACCGTTTACTGGGCTAATGTTTTCAAAGTATTCTCCTTTTACAGGGGCAACCCATTGGCCACCAATATAATTCTCATACTGCGCTTTAAAGTTAACTTTTGCGCCTTCACTACCTGGATTTGCATAAATCATAATGTGTTCTCTCTTCAAATTGTTGTGTTTTATTTAGCATTGACTAAATTATGCGGTAGGTTATTGTTTAATGAACCGCTAACAATTGAAGTTAGCTCAGTTACTGAAAACACACTTGATTCCTAGTCCAGACTTTTTGACTATTTGTCCAGAATTTAGGACGACAGCGAGGCAACAATGAACACATCAGTTAGTAACAGAAGTTTAGATAAAAAACGACAACGTATTGATGTGCTTATTGAAAATAAAGTCAGTTTTGCGGGCGAACATGCCGAATTAAGTATTTACGACACCTATTTAGATGCCCAAAAAGTGGCCTTACATTCCACTGAATTATTATTTTGTGGCATGATCAGCGGTAAAAAAATCATGCATGTTGCCGACAGTGATTATCATGAAGAGTTTTTACCAAACCAATCATTTGTACTTGCCCCAGAACAAGGGGTGCTAATCGACTTTCCCAATGCATCTCTCAATCAACCAACAACCTGTTTAGCGATTGAAATCAGTACCGATAAAATAAGCCAAGTAGTTGATGCTCTTAATTTTAACCAACAAATTACCCAGGATGACTTTTTCCAATATCAAACCAAGTTAGTGCACGCCCAGCATAATCCGCAAACTCAACAACTGCTTGAGCGAATGATCACCCTATTTAGTGAAAATGAACAACACCGCGATTACTTAATTGATTTATCACTCAATGAACTCATAACCCGTCTGTTACAGCAGCAAAGCCGAGACTTAATGATAGCAAGTTGTAAGCAAGGCAAGGTCGCAACCCCATTAAGCCATGTAGTAAGTTATATAGAACAGCATCTTGCTGAGAATATTGATATCGATGTGTTATGTAAAATAGCTTGTATGAGCCGCAGTAAATTTTATCAGCAATTTAAGTTAGCCTTTGGTGTTACGCCCGCTCTTTGGCAACAACAATTACGCTTGCAAAAAGCGTATAAACTACTCGAAAAAGGGGAGGCGATTAGCCATGTTTGTTACCAATTAGGCTTTAATAACCCAAGCCATTTTAGCCGAGTGTTTAAACAAGCCTTTGGCGCAACACCTAAAAGTATCGCTAACCATTAAGTTCTGGATTGCGATGAGAATAAACACGATAGGTCAAGGCAAGTAAGATACAAATAGCACTTGGTACATAAAGCGCCGCAAAGCTCATTTTTGCAAATAACCATGCCCCTGCTAAGCCGCCAAAAATAAACCCTAAAATGATTAGGCCAAACAGTTTAGCCTTACGTTTATCAAGTGCCTCGCCACGTAAAACGCGACCAAACATAATACCTAAATCAGTGAAGATACCCGTTACATGAGTGGTACGAACAATTGCACCACTGTAAGTTGTTGCTAAGGCGTTTTGTAAACCACATGCCGCAGAGGCTAAAAAGTGCCCGTAACCCGAGCCATTAAACAATAACCAAAGTGCGCCCAGTAAAAGCCCTGCTTCAATCAATAATGCCGTGTCGTAATGACGACCTAGTTTAAGTGCTGAACTATGCAGCAAGAACCCAGCAATACCAGACCCAACTAAAAATGACAGTAATACACCTAATAAATGTAAAGCATCAAGGCTATTGCCATGCATGAGATCTGCGCCAAGCAAGGTTGCAGTTCCTGATAAATGCGATACCGCTTGATGTTCAAAGCTAAGTAAACCAACCGCATTCACACACCCAGCCACCAGCGCCAAAATAAATGCGCCAATCTCAACCCATTTTGGTAACTTAGAAATCACTCACTATTCGCCTTTTTCTCACACTCGTACTCATTCTTTTATGGTACGCCTATTTTTATGACTAAAAACACTTTTTTTCGACTCTTTATATGGTAATTTACCATTAAGTAAATCGATTAAGAACCTACAATGACAAAGCCAAAAACTTGGACGCTAAAAAGTATTGCCAAAGAGTTAGGCGTTTCAAATGCCACCGTATCAAATGCCTTTAATCGTCCTGATCAATTATCGAAAGCACGCCGCGAAGAAATTTTGGCGGCCTGTAAAAAGCTCGGCTATTTTGGCCCAAACAAGGCGGCGCAGTCATTACGCCGAGGCACCTTTAATATTGTTGCTTTAGTATTGCCAGACAGCGTTGAATATATGGTATCAGATCCGGTTGCGAGCAGCTTTATGCGCGGTGTATCGGCGGTGCTCGAAAAAAATGGCATTAATCTTTTATTATTTTCTGGTAACAACGATAACCTTAATAGCGTGGTCGATTTTGTTGATGGCTTTATTTGTTATGGTCGCCCTCGTAATAAACAACTTGTAGAACAGTTAAAACAGGTTGCCAAGCATGTTGTAACGGTTGACTTTAACATCGGTCGCGATGCCTCAGTAAACGTAAACAACCAACAAGCCAGCTTTGATATTGCCAAGCATGCACTACAAAAAAATGATGATCGGGTTGCTATTTTAGGCCTGCGCTTACTCGATAACGACGTATTATGCCGAGTATACGAACATCATGAGTTTGAAGCAGGTCAGTCGATTGCTCATCAACGACTGCGCGGTTATCACCAAGCAATCAGCGATGCTGGCATCACCCTTGGTGATGATAGAACATGGAATATTCCAGAAAGCAGTGAACGCTTTGCCAGCATTGCCGCCAAAGAAGCGCTTAGCAGCACACCAAGACCAAATGTGTTGTTGTGCATGAGTGATTTAATCGCCCTTGCCGCCATGCGCGAAGCATTAAAAATGGGCTTATCGATTCCTGAAGATGTCAAAATTGTTGGTTTTGATGGCATAGATGAAGGCCAACGATTTGTGCCAAAACTCACAACTGTCCATCAAAATAGCGAAGAAAAAGGCCGCATTGCTGCGACCTTGTTTCTATCGAAAGAGCAGCAAACAGCCGAAATCGACTATCAACTGCAATTGGGTCAAAGTAGTTAAGCTAAAAAGTCAGCCAAATCAACAATGCTTTGTTCGCCGTCTCGGTGATCAACAATGATCACTTCGCGACTAGCGAAGTCAACTTTTAACTCGATTGAGCTGGTATCATCATGCCAGCTTAAACGACACACACTGCCTTCACCTTTCGCAATAAACTCACCGTTAAATGCTGGATGCTCATTACGTAATTGAATCAGCTTAATCAACCCTTTCACCACAGGTTTAGCAAGCGCAGCATCAATGTCTTGCGCATTTAAGTAAGGGCGATTGATATCACGACCTACATTGGTGCGGGCCAATAATTCCATATCGTTTTCACAAGCGAATAGGCCACCATAATAAACTTGTGGAATACCTGGCGCGAAGAACTGAATTGCACGCGCTAATAAGTAATCAAAGTCATCTGCGCCCAAGGCATTGTAGTATGTGCAGTTAACTTGATATAAATCGACATTACTTGCTGCTGCGCCAGTTGCTAAGCGGCTTTGCCCTTCACTCTTTTCATGAATGGTTTCAACCAAATTATCAATTTCTGCTGCGTTTAATAAACCCGGTTTATCACCCATAGGGCCTGCGTCAATGATGCCAATGCCATCATGGGTATCAAGTACCGTTAAACAGTTTCGCGGCGAAATGGTTAGCCAATTCAGTAAAGCTTGCGCATCATTGCTAAACAAGCTGTGTAAAATAAGGGGTGGTAAAGCAAAGTCATAAACCATATTTACACGCTTTGCGACTTCAACCTGAGTCTGGAAATGGCTGTGGATCTCGGCAATGGTTTCCATACCCGCTTCATTAGCTTGTGCCGAAAGCTTATTTAAATACTCAAAAGTTTCATCCAACATAAAGCAGTTTGTGCCAGCCTCTTTAATCGCATAGCCTGCCGCATCTAAACGAATAATGTTGACATTATTATCAGCAAACTTGCCAAGCACCGTATTTAAATACTCGATACCCGCCGTTGATTTCACATTAATATCAATTTGGTTATCGGTAAATGTGGTCCAAAAATCATAGGTTTGGCCATCACCACACGCAATAGGTGTAAAGCAGCTACCCGGACGCGGACGGTAAATCGCTTGTTGCTCAACCTCAGACATGCCATTTGGGAATACATCGTCTTTAGTTAAAAATAAATCCCAAAATTCAGATTGCTTGCCTTTAGCGAGTACATCTTTAAATTGGAAAGATTGTGCTGAAACATGGTTAACAATTAAGTCAGCCATAAGGTCATAGTTTGCACCAAGCACGTTAATATCGTCCCAGCTACCAAGGCGCGAGTCTACTTCACTATGATCAATAGGATCAAAGCCAGCATCACTGCCATCAATCGGATTATAAAATGGCAACAAATGTACACCTGCAAACACATTGTTAAGTGGGCCATTTAATAAATTACTTAATTCATCAATACCTTGACCAGTAATACGGTCTGCGTAGGTGATTAATTGCACTTTATTGTTGATCATAATTGTTAATACCAAGTTGAAACTTAATCGATTAAGATATATCTTTAACCACGACAGCAAATTATTCAAGCAGTTTTTATAGTTTTTATACACTAATATACATAGTAAAGGCGCAGACCTTTCGGTGGGGATACAACAATGAATAGAACACACGATCCTTTGCAAACCATTAGATGGCTGACATACATGATGTTTTTTATGTTTGCGATGACCTCTGATGCGGTTGGTATGATCATTCCTGAGCTTATCGAAGAATTTAATTTAAGCATGACCCAAGCCAGTGCTTTCCATTATGCACCTATGGCACTTATTGCTTTTAGTGGCCTGTTTTTAGGTTTTTTGGCCGACAGTTTTGGGCGCAAACAAACCATCATGCTGGGGCTCGGCATATTCACCATTTGTTGTTTTCTGTTCGCCGTTAGCAGTAGTTTTAGCATATTTGTAGTGTTACTTAGCTGTATTGGTCTTGCTATTGGGTTATTTAAAACCGGTGCTTTGGCGCTGTTAGGTGATATTTCTAAAAACAATTTAGAGCACACAAAAACCATGAATTTGGTCGAAGGCTTTTTTGGTGTTGGCGCCATTGTAGGCCCTGCCCTTGTCAGCTTTTTAATCACCCAACAGGTAAGCTGGACCTACCTTTACGTTATCGCTGGGGTTTTATGTTTAATTTTAACCTTAATTGCTTGGCGTGCAGATTACCCTAAACCTAAAAAGCTTGAAGAACACGCCAAACCGGCTTCTCTTGCAACCACCATGAGTATGATGAAAAACCCTTATGCACTCGGTTTTTCATTAGCGATTGCCCTTTATGTTGCAACCGAAGTGGCTATTTATGTGTGGATGCCTACTCTACTTGGCGATTACAACGGCCCTTGGCAATTACTGGCAACCTATGCACTGACCTTGTTTTTCATATTACGCGCTGCGGGACGTTTCTTGGCGGTATGGCTGTTAAATCACTTCAGTTGGCAAGCGGCGATGCTGTATTTAAGCTTAGGAATCGCACTGTGTTATTTAGGCTTAATCTTCGGTGGTGTTGATTGGGCGGTATTCTTACTCCCATTATCAGGGCTATTCATGTCGATGATCTACCCAACTTTAAACTCAAAAGGTATTTCTTGCTTTGCGGTGCAACAGCACGGTGCAGTTGCTGGGGTTATTTTGTTTTTTACCGCCCTTTCTGCGGCTGCAGGCCCATTATTAATGGGTGTGATCAGTGACTATTTTGGCCACATTCGTTACGGCTTTTATCTCGCAACAGGTTTCGCATGTTTACTGTTTTTAGCCATGCTATATAACTACTTACGTAACCCTGCTGAACAAGCTTTAGCGCAGCACAGTGCATTAAGCCACTAAATAAAAATCGTTAAAAATCAATTATCGAACATAAATCGTGCAAGTTTTTCGCTAAAAAGACTTGCACTGTGTAAAATTATTGTTATCTTTACTTAATCGATTAAGATAGCAATTTAGACAACAAACCATCTGGGATTGAGACGAGGCACATTATGACAACACACAAACATGCCCTTTATACATTAAGCGCGCTTGCATTAGCAGTAAGCCAAAACTTACACGCCGAAGAGCAAGCACAACCTGAGGCTAAAAAAAGCGGCCTTGAAACTATCGTTGTAACCGGTGTACCACGCCGTACAACCATCATGGCATCAAGCTCATCGGTTAGCAGTGTTACATTAGCGGAAATTGAAGTATCAACACCTCGTTCTACTGCAGAAGCATTTAGAACAATCCCGGGTGTTCGTTCAGAATCAACTGGTGGTGAAGGTAACGCAAATATCGCGGTACGTGGTTTACCGGTTGCATCGGGCGGTGCTAAATTCTTGCAACTACAAGAAGACGGCTTACCAGTTATGCAGTTTGGCGATATTGCCTTTGGTAACGCAGACATTTTCATGCGCTTAGATTCAACAGTGCAAAGTGTTGAATCAATCCGTGGTGGCTCAGCTTCAACAGCAGCAAGTGATGCCCCAGGTGGTATCATCAACTTTATTTCAAAAACGGGTGAGAACGAATCAGGCAGTGTATCGACCACTGTAGGCCTTGATTATGATTCAATTCGTACAGACTTTGAGTATGGTACGTATTTAAACGACAGTGTGCGCTATCACATTGGTGGCTTCGTTCGCCAAGGTGAAGGTCCACGTGAAACCGGTTATACATCAAATAAAGGTGGCCAAATTAAGGCAAACCTAACTAAAGAATTTGATGCTGGTTATGTTCGCGTTTACTTTAAACACCTCGATGATAAGAGCGTAGGTTACCTACCTATGCCTATGTACTCAGATGGCGATTCAATCCCAGGTTTCGATGCACAATCAGATACGCCCCATTCAGCGCTTTTCACACAAACTCTGCGTTTAAATGGTGATAACCAAATCAGCACAGGCGATATGACCGACGGTATGAACCCAGTTGTTACCTCAGTGGGTTTTGAAGCAGCATTTGATTTAGAAAACGACTGGCGCATCGAAAACCGCTTTAGAACATCATCAGTAAGCGGTAACTTTATTTCTCTAATTCCAGCTGAAGTTGCATCTGCGAGCTCTATTGCTTCTAGTATTGCTGGTGATGGTGCATCGCTTGTTTATGCAAATGGTGGTTCAGCAGGCGAAGCCTATGGCGATGACGATTTAGCAATGCGTATTCATACATTTGATGTAACGCTAAACGACATGGGTTCAATTGTTAATGACCTTAAATTAACTAAGTCGTTCTCTGATGACACTAGCGTTACGTTTGGTTACTTTGCATCAAGCCAATCTATTGATATGTCGTGGCTTTGGAACTCATATGTTATGGAGCTAAAAGGCGACAACGCTGCATTACTTGACGTTTACGCTGCGAATGGCGACAGCTATTCAGATAATGGCTTGTACGCGTATGGTACACCTTACTGGGGTAACTGCTGTCAACGTAACTACGATACAGAGTACGAAACTCGCGCACCTTACATTAACTTAGCCACTAAGTTTGGCGATTTAAGCATTGATGCAAGTGCTCGCTATGATTCAGGTGAAGCACGCGGTAACTACGCAGGTGCAGTAACATCAACAATTGATATGAATGGCGACGGTACTATCTCAATTCCTGAGCAAAGTGTTGTTGGTATTGATAACGCTAACCCAAGCATTGTTAACTACGACTGGCACTACAGCTCATACTCAATTGGTGCAAACTACCAAATTGATCCAAGCTTTGCGACTTTTGCCCGTTTAAGTAAAGGCGGCCGCGCAAATGCAGACCGCTTACTATTCGGTAAAGTTGAAGCAGATGGTTCGGTTGCCGAAGCCGATGCAATTGATGAAGTAAATCAATATGAGTTTGGTGTGAAAAAACGTTTTGATTCACTATCAGTATTTGCAACAGCATTCTACGCAGAAACTGAAGAGCAAAACTTTGAAGCAACATCACAAAAATTCTTTGACCGTGAATATGAAGCAAAAGGTATTGAGGTTGAATCAACGTACTATGTTGGTGATTGGGACTTCCGTGGTAACTTTACTTGGACAGACGCAGAAATTGCTAAAGATGCGTTATCGCCAGAGTTAGTCGGTAATACACCACGTCGTCAAGCTGACCTTATTTACTCACTAATGGCAACTTACAACTTTGATAAAGGTGCTGCTGGTCTAAGCTTTATTGGTACAACGGATGCTTACGCACAAGACAGTAACGACCTTGAGTTTGATGGCTATACACAAGTGAATGGATTTGTAAGTTACAATCTGTCTGAAAACTTAAGTCTATCGCTTAACGTGAACAACCTGTTCGACACCGTAGGTATCACCGAAGCAGAAGAAGGCTCAGTACCAGATAACGACATTATCCGTGCCCGTACTATTAACGGCCGTACAACGTCGCTTACTTTAAAATATTCTTTCTATTAATTACTCTCCTCCCTCGTTTTAGCCCAGTTTTTACTGGGCTTTTTCGGCTTTAATTGTCAGCTTTTTCTACTACACTTAATCAAATAGTCGTAATTACCCTCTTTCTAATAAAAAACACTGATAATAAGTTAATACTTTGATCTATAATCAGGGTTGGTATAAGTATTAACCATATGAATTAGGAACATACATGTTTGTCTCTAGCAAAAGCCACTCTTTACTCCAAGATCAATACAACGCGCTATTAGCTGAAGTTGAGGCACTTAAAGCCGACAATCACGTATTACGTGACGAAAACGAACGCTTAGAAGCAAAATTACATCAGCAAGCTGATGACGCAGACCAACTGTTCCTTGCTAACTTATTGAATAGTTCGATTGAATGTATCACGCAAATTGAGGGCGTACGCCAAACTGTACTCGACTCATACCTTGTTATCGAAGAAGAAAGCCAAGTTACTTTACAAATAAGCCAACTACTAAACGACTCAAATAACGCTCTGCAACATATTGTCAGTGAAATGGCGAGTATGGCAGGTAAAATGGGTAGCATGACCAGTAACATTACGGGTCTGTCTGATATGGCCGATAGCATCAACACCTTTGTATCAACCATTTCTAAAATTTCTGATCAAACCAACTTACTTGCGCTAAATGCCGCAATCGAAGCTGCCCGTGCTGGTGAGGCTGGTCGTGGGTTTAGCGTTGTTGCCGACGAAGTTCGTACACTTGCAACCAACACCAATAAATCAGCCCAAGAAGTATCTGATCTAGTCAAAGAGATCATCAACAAAACCAGCGAAACGGTGACCTCGGTTGAAGATATCCAGCAAAATAACACTCAGCTTTCAACCAGTTTTGATACGCTAAACAATGACTATGGTTCAATCATGAGTCACTGTGATTCGATGAAAGAAACCATTATTAATGCTGCTACACGCTCATTCGTGCAAACCGTAAAACTGGACCACATTGTTTGGAAAGGTGAAGTTTATTCAGTTGCCAATGGCACAAGTAACAAGTCGATTGATGACTTTTCAGATCACACCATGTGCCGATTAGGTAAATGGTATAATTCAGAGCAATCAAATGGCTTCAAACAACATAACGCATTTCGTCAATTAGAAGAGCCACATCGTGAAGTTCATCGCAATGGTGTTGAAGCGTTAGTCATGCTGCAAACAGGCAATAAAGACGCAGCGATTAATCACATTAATAAGATGGAAGCAGCCAGTGAGCGAGTCATGCATTTACTTGATCAAATTGCTAATGGCTAAAAACGATAAAACCGAGCTCCGATGCTCGGTTTTTTATCAAGTTATTCAACTAAGCCTTCTTGCAGTACTGGCATAACAGCTCCTTGCTGCTCTTGACGCTTCACATAACTAAACAACATTAAGCAGCCAAGGGCTAAACTTGCAGCTAGCATAGAACCAAGCGTTGCAAACCTAAAACTATAAAACTGTGCAACAACCCCTGTAGCCCCTGCCCCGCACATAACACCCAGTTTAATGGCGTTCGTGTAAAACGCTGAGGTAAACCCTATTCGTTCGGGGAGCTGATCTTGTAATACGGTTAAGCCAATGCCCGCAAAAATACCGTAAAACAGCCCATTTAAAACTTGCAACGCGATTAAATGCCATACTTGAGTGGCAAAAAACACCCCTAAATAAAATACAATGGCACAACAAAATGCCACCGCAAGCATCGCAACTTTATTGTATTTTTTAGCAAGCTTTGCCCCATACAGCATGATAGGAATTTCTAACAGTGCCACCACACCCATAAACAGCCCGGGCGTATGTTCAGCAAATCCTAGTTCAGTAATGCTATAAAGCGGCAGTGCCGATGAATACATAATATTGCCCGTTGAACCAAGCATAATAGCTAAGCCCAACAACCAAAATGATAAACTCGCTGCGGCTGCAGGCTCTCTGCCATGTTGTGATTTTTTAGCGCTGTAGTCAGGAATAAACTTAAATGCGAAGATTAGCGCAACCAAGGCACACACCGCAGCAAAGTAAAACGAGCGGCTAAACTCGCCTCCAGCAGCTAACATATAACCAAGCGGCGGGCCGCCGACCCAAGCAAAGGAAATAGCTGCACGTAAACGGGAATTAAAACTGGTAATGTCGATGTTCTGTTGACGCCCCGCCCATTGTCTTGCCACAGTCATCATTTGCGGAATTGCCGCATTGCCCATCGCAAGAAACAACACGCCTGCGAGCAATACTTGCCAAAATGCAGTGGCATTCGCAAAGGTCACTAACGCACACACCATACCTGATACAGCCACCATAAATAACTTTCGCGCACTGGTGCCTTTATCTGCCATGCCACCTAACCACTGACTAATAACTAACCCAGTAATGGTGACCGCCACCATATAAACACCTAAATACACGGGCGGTGTTTGCAGCCCTTCGACAATGAATAAGCTCATCAATGGGTTAACAAATGCCCCCATTAACCCGGTTAGCATACTTAGAAGAATAAAAATTACACCATGCTGTTTCAGCAATGCTTTCACTCACAACCCCACATTAATACGACACGTGAACAGATATTTAAAGGGCGCAAATTATACACAGTTTTAGCGAAAACTTCATTTTGTAATACAAATAAAATTAAGCCTACCATTGATAGTTAAAATCTATCATTATGATAGAAACAATCAGTTTCACCAAACCAAAACACCTTCATATAATGGCTGCAACAAAACGCCAATGCCTTGGTGACTTATGAAGAGGTTTATTATGAAATTTAATCGCACACTGACTTTAAGCGCACTTGCTCTTGCAATCAGCCTTCCGGCATCCGCTGCTACACTTACCAAAGACAATGGTGCAGCTGTAGGTGATAACCAAAACTCCATTACAGCTGGCCCGCATGGCAGCGTTTTACTTGAAGACGTTCATCTAATTCAAAAACTGCAACGCTTTGCTCGCGAACGTATTCCTGAGCGTGTTGTTCATGCTCGTGGTACAGGTGCACATGGTGTGTTTGTTGCGAGTAAAAACCTTGAAGACCTAACCATTGCTGCGCCGTTTGCACAAGCAGGCAAAGAAACAGAAGTATTCGTTCGTTTTTCATCGGTTATTCACGGTAAAGGTAGCCCTGAAACTCTACGTGACCCACGCGGTTTTGCTACAAAGTTTTATACAGATCAAGGTAACTGGGACTTAGTGGGTAATAACTTACCTGTGTTCTTTATTCGTGATGCGATTAAGTTTCCAGATATGGTGCATTCATTAAAACCATCTCCGGTTGATAACATTCAAGATCCAAATCGCTTTTTTGATTTTTTCTCACATGAACCAGGTTCAACACATATGCTGACATGGGTTTATAGTGACCATGGAACACCAGCAAGCCTGCGTAAAATGGATGGCTTTGGAGTGCATTCTTATAAAATGATCAACAAAGACGGTGACGTAAAATACGTAAAATTTCACTGGCTTAGCCAACAAGGCATTGAAAACTTAAATGCTAAGCAAGTAACTGAAGTACAAGGTAAAGATTTTCAGCATTTAACCCGTGATCTGTACCAAGAAATCAATAAAGGTAATTTCCCGAAATGGGATTTATATATCAAAGTATTAGACCCATCTGAACTGGATGACTTTGATTACAACCCGTTAGATGCAACAAAAATGTGGTTAGGTGTTAAAGAGACCAAAGTGGGTACCATGACACTAAACCGTATGCCGGGCAACTTCTTCCAAGCAACAGAACAAGTCGCTATGGCCCCTGCGAATATCATTCCGGGTATTGAACCATCAGAAGATCGTTTGTTACAAGGTCGTGTGTTTTCATATGCCGACACCCAAATGTATCGTTTAGGTGCAAACCACCAGCAATTGCCAATTAACCGCGCCAAAGTAGAAGTGGTTAATTACAACCAAGACGGTGCGATGAACTTTGGTCATACCACCAGCAATGTGAACTATCAGCCAAGCCATGAAAACGTGCAAGAAAACCCAATTGCTCGTAAGGCACAAACTAAGCTGGCTGGCTATGTACAGCAAGCAGCCATTAAAAAGCAGCAAAACTTTGCTCAAGCTGGTGTGTTATATCAAAGCTTTTCTAAACAACAGCGTACAAACCTGATCAACAACTTAGCGGGTGATTTAGGGAAGGTAAAAGATAGCAAGGTAAAGCACATTATGCTCAGCCACTTTTACAAAGCAGACACCGAATACGGCATGCGCTTAACCAAAGCCGTCGGCGGTAACCTAGCGACCGTGAAAAAACTAGCAAGCTCACTTTAATTCACTCTCCCAACCTTGATGAGGAAGGCACGTCCTTCCTCTTTTTTTAGGAGTTAACTATGCGAATTTTTACTTTTCTACTGCTGAGCCTTTTATTAACATGCAACCCAGTTAATGCTGATCAGCAAACAGACTCACAGACGCAATATCAAACCTTACTTGCCTATTATTTTGCTGCTGCGCGAACCGCAGAGAACGACATCATTGAACAATTTGTTGAGGCCGGATTACCAATCAACAGTGTTAATGAAAAAGGCTATACCGCGCTGATGATTGCCACTTATCATGGCCACAAACAAACGGTAAACCAACTATTAGCATTAGGCGCCAATGCTTGCCTTGAAGATAAACGCGGCAATACCGCTTTGATGGCCGCTATTTTTAGAGGTGAATTTAGCATCGCTAAAACATTAATGAAGCAAGACTGCGACACAGAGCATGCGAATAAAGCAGGGCAAACCGCCGAAGCATTTGCAGCACAATTTGGTCAACAGCATGTACTCGCTTTACTTACGCAATATAAGAAAGCAAAACAATAAAAAAAGCCCAGTGGGGAAACTGGGCTTTGAGCAGTGAAACAATGTTAGTCGAAGGACACTATCACTGGGTTAGAACAAACAGTATCAGATACACAAACTTGATATTCATAGCTTGGTAACTCAGCTTTACGCTCTACATCGCGATAGAAACCACGATCAGCTACTGTTTCAAGTAGTTCACCATTACGGTAGATGCTTACTTGATCAGCCACGGTTTGCCAGCTTAAATCAACACGCATAGTACCTAAACGTGTTTTGTTAGCACGTTTAACCGATAGCTCAATTTCAACATCAGATACCACAACCGTTTGCGTGAACGTATCTGTTTGACCTTCGCTATCTGTCGCAGTTAGCGTCACTTCATAGCTGCCTGCTTGTGCGTAAGTATGCATAGGATCAGCATCTGTTGATGATGCACCGTCACCAAAATCCCACGCCCAAGCAACAATATCGTCATTGCTATCTGTGCTGGTATTAGTGAAAGTGACATCTAAACCTGATGTTTCAAATGCAAAGCCAGCTTGTGGAGGCTGCGGGCTCACTTCACCAATAGCGCTAAACGTCAGTGACCAGCTGTTTAAAGTACCGGTATCAGCAGACAGTACGTCTTTGACATTGAGTACCCAATCACCTGTCGCAACTTCGCCATTAAAGTTAGCCAGCGAGTAGCTTTGTACTAGATCATCAGCACCACCGCCAGATTGGCTGTGAAGTGTTGCAGTTGTTCCTTGCGGCGACGTTAATGTGACGATTAAATCACCAATGTAAGTATGAGTAATATCAATACTTGCATCCGTTGAGAACACAGTAAGTTCATCAGCTACAGTAATCACCGAATCAATACCCGTGTCATTGTTATCTGGAATAGACACTGGTGTTTCATTTGAGAAAGTAAAGTCATTTAAGCCAACAGGGTTAACAAACAGTGACGCACTGCTTTGTTTAGCTAACTCACCTGATGTTGCATCAACAACAAAACTGTAACTGCCCCATGCTGTTGCTTCTTGTGTTGGTACCGTTAGTGTAACTACATCTCCAGGTACAGCTTCTGTTTGCGATAGTGTTGCGCCCGCTAAATCAGCTTGAAGTGCTAGGCTAACGACACCATCCCACTGGGCGATTGAACCAATTTCAAAGGTATAGGTTGCAGTTTCACCAGCAGTAATTTGCTGTGAACTTGGCGACACCGAGATTTTGAAGCTTGGAGTCGGATCAGCTTGCTCAAGTGCTTGATTCACATTTAAGCGATTGCCAGACACTGTTTTGCCTTGCAGCGCTTCATTTTGGTCACCGCTATTCATTAGCAACTCTTTAAGTTCAAGCGCTGATAAATCAGGGTTGATCGAAAGCACTAATGCAGCTGCACCAGCAACATGCGGTGTTGCCATTGATGTACCAGAATAGCTAGCGTAACCATTGCCCGGTACCGTTGATAAAATTGCACTACCTGGTGCGCCTAAATCAACACTTGTTAAACCCCATTGTGAAAAGCTCGACATGTTATCTCTGTTGTCAGTACTGGCAACTGATAATACGCTGTCATGCTCGTAGTTAGACGGATAATGAGGGTTTTGATCGTTATCAACCGCATCGTTACCCGCTGCTGCTACAAATAGAATATCGGCTTGTTCACTTGCCGTAATAGCATCTGCCAGTGCTTGGCTAAAGCCACCGCCACCCCAGCTGTTATTTAAAACACGTACATTTACGCCTTGGTTTTTAAGATCAACCATGTAATCGATACACTTAATTGCATCAGAAGTTGAACCTGTACCATCTGCACTTAAGAACTTACAGCCCGCAATTGATACCTCATGGTTCACACCAACAACACCGGTGCCATTGTTACCTGACGCACCTATTGTGCCCGATACGTGAGTACCATGGCCTTGGTCATCCATTGGATCACCTGAGTCGGTAATCGCATTAATACCGTGCACGTCATCGATGTAACCATTACCGTCATTATCGATACCATCACCCGGAATTTCGCCTGGGTTGATCCATGCGTTATCAGCTAAATCTTCGTGGCTGTAATCAACACCGGTATCAATTACACCAACAACAACTTCGCGGCTACCGGTTGAGATTGACCATGCTTCAACTGCATCAATGTCAGCATCGGCGACACCACCTGTTTGACCTTCGTTGTGTAAACCCCACAGCGACGAAAAATCAGGATCATTAGGTACACTGGCAATCGATACACGGTAGTCAGGCTCTACATATTCAATAGCAGCATGGTTTTGTAGGCGTTTGATAGCTTCTTTGCTGCTCATACCTGAAACTTTAAATTTAGCTAAACGGCCAGACAAAATAGCTGAATAGTTATCATCGACACCATCTTTGTTGATGTCGCTGATGGTGGCTTTAACTAAGCTACGAGCATGGGCACGCATTGCAGCAGAGGTGCCTTTTTTATACATAACAAGTACAGAGTCTTCACTTGCACCAACGACGGTTGTTTTTGCTGGTGTGCTGATTTGTGCAGCACCTAAACATGGTAATAAGGCTAGGCTTAATACAGATAATTTAGTTTTCATATTTACTATCCATAATTTGTTGAACTGATCGAATCACTATGATCCGACCACCAAAGCTCATTACTTCTGAATGATGAATATCACGTGGCATATTTCATAAATGGCAAATTGCAGATAACAGGCAAGAAAAAAAATGATGCTAAGTTTAAATCCATACTTTTTTGCTGATTGAATCAATAAAAATACGTCCAATTCACACTTTTTTGTGAAAAAAGCACCCTCAATGATCCATTAATATTTCTACAACTTTTTTACTGCTTTTAAATCAAAACCCAT
>NZ_JAKEVM010000006.1 GCF_022398475.1 Pseudoalteromonas shioyasakiensis
ATATTAGTAAAGCTGTACGATGAACACGAAACGACGATAACCTGATTTCATTACTTTAGACAGTGTTTTTATTCGCAATTGAGCGAGTAATTTTAGGCGTATCGATAAACAGATTTAATAGGTAAAAGTAAGCAATGAATGTAGTGATTATTGGCGCAAGTGGTTATAGCGGCGCAGAGCTAGCAAGTTTAGTTGCTAAGCACCCAAAACTGACCCTACAAGCATGTTATGTGTCTGAAGGGAGTTTAGATAAAGGTAAATTATTAAGCGATTTATACCCTGAGCACCTTGGATTGTTAGAGTACCCACTACAACCTCTAACTTCTGAAGCGTACAAAGATATCGAAAGCAATGCTGACTATGTATGCCTGTGTACAGATCACAAGGTCAGTGTTGATCTTGCGCCGCAATTTTTAGCCATGGGTAAAAAAGTATTCGACCTATCTGGTGGTTTCCGTTTAGCTGGGAATGAGGATTACCTGACTTATTACGGTTTCGCACATGAACACCCTGATCTTTTAGAGCAAGCAGCATATGGTTTAGCTGAATGGAATGGCGATGCGATTAGTAAAGCGAACCTTGTAGCTGTAGCGGGTTGTTACCCTACAGCAGCACTTAATTCTTTAAAACCACTTAAAGAAGCAGGGCTATTAGCTGATCAAGCCATTATTGTTAATGCAGTGTCAGGTGTTACAGGCGCTGGCAGAAAAGCCAGTGTTAACACGCATTTTTGCGAAGTGTCACTTGCTCCTTATGGCTTGTTTAACCACAGACACACACCTGAGATTGAGCAGCACCTTGGTCACCCTGTGCTATTCACGCCACATTTGGGTAACTTCCCCCGTGGAATTTTAGAAACTATTTATGTGCAATTAAAACCAGGCGTAACTGCAGAGCAAGTGAATGCGGCTTATCAAGTATTAGCTAACGAGCCGTTAATTCGTTTACTTGGCAATAAAATTCCAAGCATTAAAGGCGTGGCTAAGCAACCATTTGTTGATATTGCATGGCAACAAAAAGGTGAGCAACTCATCGTTATGTCAGCGATTGATAACCTTCTAAAAGGTGCAGCTGGGCAAGCATTACAGTGCATTAATTTAGCCATGGGTGAACCTCACCATACTGGCTTAGTAGGAGCGCTGTAATGAAAACTTGGATCATTAAAGTCGGTGGTGCTGTGTTAAATAGCGCAGATGCCGCAAAAGCGCTTTTTGATGTTTTAGCCTCTGAGCAACAAGATAACTTTGTGATTGTTCATGGTGGTGGAGCCTTGGTTGATGCTTGGCTTAAAGACGCCGGATTTGTAACTGCAAAACATCAAGGCTTACGTATTAGCCCAAATGAGCAAATGCCATATATTGTTGGTGCTCTTGCCGGTTGTGCCAATAAACAATTGATGAGCCAAGCAATCAGCGCTGGCCACAAACCTGTGGGTTTAAGCCTTTATGAAGCGGGTGTACTGGTATCTGAAAAACTTAAAGTATTGGCGCAAGTAGGTCAGTGCTCAGGTAGTTGTGACAGCGTGCTACCTAGCATGCTTGAACAAGGTCGTTTACCCCTAGTGAGCTCTATTGGCTTTGGAGAAGATGGCCAATGGTACAACGTCAATGCAGATGAAGCTGCAGCGGCTATCGCTAAAGAGCTTAATGCAGAACTTATTTTTATGACAGACGTAGAAGCTGTGCTTGATGCCAATAAGCAGCCTCTACATCAACTTGATACGCAGCAAATCGAAACACTTATCCTTGAAGGAGTCATTCAGGGCGGGATGGAGGTCAAAGTAAAGACCAGCCTTCTTGCTGCCCAACATTTACGACGTGGTGTGTATATCTCAAGCTGGCTGAAGCCAGAGAACTTAGTCGCTTTATTAAAAGGCGAACATGTAGGAACGAAAATTACACCATAGGTATTTCATGTTAAAGAATTTCTTAAATGGTCTTGAGTTAGACCAAAAAGGCGCACTTAAATTACTAAACTTAGCGCAAAAAATTAAAGCAAACCCAACAGACTTCAGCCAAGCATTAGCGGGCAAATCAGTGGTTACATTGTTTGAAAAGCCAAGTTTACGTACTCGTTTATCATTTGATATTGGTATTAATAAACTGGGTGGTCACGCAGTTTATTTAGATTCACAAAATGGTGCCATGGGCGCTCGTGAATCGGTTAAAGACTTTGCTCTTAATATCTCAACTTGGGCTGATGGCATTGTTGCTCGCGTGAATGCACACAAAACACTAACCACGCTTGCTGAATATTCATCGGTGCCAGTTGTTAATAGCTTATGTGACTTATATCACCCGTGCCAAGCGCTTGCTGACTTTTTAACGCTGCAAGAAGTGCATGGCGATGTTAGCAAACTAAAGCTTGCTTACTTAGGTGAAGGTAACAACGTTACACACTCTCTAATGTTATTAGCCGCTACTTTAGGCACTGATTTTGTTGCAGTTTGTCCTAAAGGTAGCTCGCCAGATTCGCAAATTCTTAAGCAAGCAGAGCAAATTGCAGCAATGAATGGTGCCTCTGTCATGGTGAGTGACAGAATTGAGGCGGCAGTTGGCGCAAATGCAGTCTATGCTGATACCTGGGTTTCAATGGGTGATAAAACACCGCTTGAGCAGGTTAAAGCTAAATATATGCCTTATCAGCTTAACCAAGCCCTACTAGAGAAAACCGGTGCGCAAACTGTACTGCATTGTCAGCCAGCGCATCGTGAGTTTGAAATTACCTCTGAGGTAATGGATGGCCCAGCATCAAAAATTATTCAACAAGCAGAGAATCGTATGCACGCGCAAAATGCTCTACTTGTCACATTATTAAATCCAAATTTTGTTTAAGGAACACCAATGAGTTCAATTAAAAAAGTCGTACTAGCCTATTCTGGTGGTCTTGATACATCGGCAATCGTGCCATGGTTAAAAGAAAACTACGGCTGTGAAGTAATCGCGTTTGTTGCTGATGTTGGCCAAGGTGCAGAAGAGCTTGAAGGCGTTGAAGAAAAAGCCATTGCTTCAGGTGCATCGGAATGTCATATCGTTGACTTAAAAGACGAAATGGTCAGTGACTATATTTACCCAACTTTAAAAACGGGTTCTATTTACGAAGGCACTTATTTACTAGGTACGTCTATGGCGCGTCCAATCATTGCTAAAGCGCAGGTTGAAATTGCCCGTAAAGTAGGTGCTGATGCGCTTTCGCATGGTTGTACTGGTAAAGGTAACGATCAGGTGCGTTTTGAGTCATGTTTCGCAGCCCTTGCACCAGATCTAAAAGTGATTGCACCATGGCGTGAGTGGGACTTATCAAGCCGTGAATCATTACTTGATTACTTAGCTGAGCGTAATATCCCGTGTTCTGCATCAGCAACAAAAATTTATAGCCGTGATGCGAATGCTTGGCACATTTCTCACGAAGGTGGTGAGCTTGAAGATCCATGGTGCCAACCTAGTGATCAAGTATGGACTTGGACTAACTCGCCAGAGCAAGCACCCAATGAAGCAGAATATGTAACATTAAACGTTGTTGAAGGTGAAGTGGTTGCTGTAAATGGTGAATCACTTAAACCATATGACTGCCTAGTTAAATTAAATGACATTGCTGCGCCGCATGGTGTAGGTCGTGTTGATATCGTAGAAAACCGTTTAGTGGGTATGAAGTCGCGTGGCTGTTATGAAACACCAGGGGGCACTGTGATCATGGCTGCTCTTCAAGCTATTGACGAGTTAGTGCTAGATAAATCAAGCCGTAAATGGAAAGAAGTACTTGGTGGCGAGTTCTCTCACTTAGTCTATGACGGTCGTTGGTTTACGCCATTAAAAGACTCGATTCTAGCTGGTGCTGAATCACTGTCTAAGTTAGCAACGGGTGAAGTAGTGCTTAAGCTTTATAAAGGCCAAGTCACTGCGGTACAGAAAAAATCACCAAATAGCTTATACAGCGAAGACTTTGCAACCTTCGGTGAAGATGATGTATATGACCAATCACATGCAGAAGGATTCATTCGTTTATTCTCGCTATCTAGCAGAATCTCAGCACTAACGAAAAAGTAATTTAATTATTGCCCTGCAATAGCAGGGCAATAGCCGAATTTGGAGACAGTTCAATGGCACTATGGGGCGGACGTTTTTCTACGGGTCCAGATGAAGCGTTTAAACAATTCAACGATTCACTTCCTTTTGATTATCAACTTGCAGAGCAAGATATTATTGGTTCAGTTGCTTGGGCGGGGGCGTTAAAACAAGTAAACGTTCTAAACCAGCAAGAATACGATGACTTAGTTGCAGCACTTAATAAGCTGTTAGATGAGGTTAAAGCGAACCCACAAGCAGTGGCTGTAGCAGGGCATGAAGATATTCATTCTTATGTTGAATCAGCACTGATTGATAAAGTGGGTGACCTTGCTAAAAAGTTACACACTGGTCGTAGTCGTAATGACCAAGTAGCAACAGATTTCCGATTATGGTGTCGTGATACTGCTGAGCATATTCTTGAAGCAATCGCAGAGCTTAAAGGTGAGTTTATTGCCTTAGCTGAGCGTGAACTAGGTACTATTTTACCGGGTTACACGCACTTACAGCGCGCACAACCTGTGTTATTTAGTCATTGGTGTATGGCCTATGTTGAAATGCTTGAACGTGATGAAAGCCGTTTAAGTGATGCCAAAAACCGTATGAATTATTGCCCACTTGGTAGCGGTGCATTGGCAGGAACTGCGTACCCGATTGATAGGCAAACTCTTGCCGAAGGGTTAGGTTTTACCGGTGCCACACGCAATAGCCTTGATGCCGTATCTGACCGTGATTTTGTGGTTGAGCTATTAAGCTGTGCATCGATCTCGATGATCCACTTATCACGCATGGCCGAAGATTTAATTTTCTATAATTCGGGTGAAGCGGGCTTTATTGAGCTCTCTGATGGGGTAACATCAGGCTCTTCACTAATGCCGCAAAAGAAAAACCCAGACGCACTAGAGTTAATTCGTGGTAAAACTGGCCGCGTTTTTGGCGCATTCAGTGCCATGATGATGACACTTAAAGCGCTACCACTTGCTTACAATAAAGATATGCAAGAGGACAAAGAGGGCTTATTTGATGCGATGCCAACTTGGCTGGCATGTATTCATATGGCGCAAGCGTGTATCAAAGGCATTAAAGTTAATGCAGATAAAACATTAGCAGCTGCAAAAGGAGGTCACTCAAATGCGACTGAACTTGCTGACTATTTAGTGGCAAAAGGTATTCCATTTAGAGAAGGTCACCACATTGTTGGTACGCTCGTGCAAATGGCTATTGCACAAGGGAATAACTTAGAAGATTTAAGTTTAGAGCAATTTAAGTCAGTGCATAGCATTTTCGAATCAGATGTATATCCTGTATTAGAAATAGATGCCTGTATTAAAGCAAGACAAGCGCAGGGTGGTACCTCTCTTGAGCAAGTAACAAGTGCCATCAAATACGCAAAAAAAAACAGCAAATAGCGGTACGTGACGCAACCTTAAATGATGTTGAGTCCATCGCTAAGCTTATTCAGCATTGGGCTACGGTAGGTGAAAACCTACCACGCGCTAAGAGCGACATGATTCACTCAATTAATGAGTTTGCTGTCACAGAAGTTGAAAACCAAGTTGCTGGCTGTGCCTCGCTGTATATTTACGACACTGGCCTTGCTGAAATTCGCTCGCTCGGGGTAGACCCCGAATCACGAATTGCCGGGCAGGGGCGTCAACTTGTTGAACATTTGCTAAAAAAAGCCAAAAGCTTGGCGCTTAGTCGGGTAATTGTCCTGACAAGAGTGCCAGAGTTTTTTGCAAGCCAAGGTTTCAGCTTTTGTAGCAAAGACAGTTTGCCAGAAAAAGTGATCAAAGATTGTGAGCTTTGCCTTCGCAAAGAGAACTGCGATGAAGTGGCAATGGAATATATTTTAAAGCCAAGTAATAGCGCGGTGATCCCGTGTAAACACGTGGCTTAAATTCCCTGGATGAGAAAAACGCACGGTTACCCCTGTGCGTTTTTTTATGCCTGAAATTTAGATTTGCTGACTTTTATGATCAAAAAGATCAAAATTTATAAAAGTTGGATCGTTAATTGCTTTTATTATCAGCGCGGTGGCAACGTCGCGATGAAGTATAAAAAAGCGTCAAAAATATGAGAACGCTTAACTCAGCTTACAAGCTATTGTAAGCTGTACTGAAAAAACAATTAACTTAAAGGAATTAACTTATGCAAATTTCAAACAATAGCCAATTGCAAATGCAAGCATACAGCCAAATGCAACAAACAAAGCCTGCTTTGGAACAAACTACTAGTAATAAAACCCTGCAATCTGATACAGTAACTTTATCAAGTGAAGCGCTGGCTTTATCTGGTGGTGCTGAGATCCAACGCGGTGGTATCATTGTATTAGATCCGGATAAACGCCCAAATTAATTACACTATGAGTAAAAGATGTATTTAACAGAACATTTTGGTTTATCTCTTCCTGCAATGGTTGTATGGGGATTAATGATGGCATTTTTCTTTAATGCCTTTCTCTGGATTGCAAATGCTAAAAGAAATAATGTTCTGTTAATGCTATCGCTCGTGGTTTTTGCATCTTACTTTACAAGTGATCATTTATTCTCTTGGTTCGATAATTCAAGTGTTTACCTAAGTTGGGCTATCTATGATGTAATTACCTTAGCTGTAATTTTTAGTTGTACCTACTTCATTAAGGGTGTTAAGTCACCAGCATTTACCTATGTAATTTTTGTACTTTGCTCAAATACGATTCTTCAATTATTGATGTATTATGACTTACATATTACTGGTAATGTTAACCCTTGGTTTCTATGGGATTTTTACTCTTTCACTGTCTACTTACTCGATTTTACTATGATCATCGCACTCATAGTTGATAGAGATATCTTGGGTCTAAATACCTTAAAGAATCGTTTTTTACGTACAAGTAAGTCAAAACACCTTCAAAAGCAGTTATAGAATTTAAAGATGTATATAGATGCTTTTTTGGGGGACTTATTAGGGGCCTTCATAGAGTGGGGCTTTTTGATGGCCTTCTTATTTAACTTAGCTATTAATATCAATAAAACAGATAGTCGAGTTCTTGTTATATCTTTTATTATGATGATTTCATACTTCATCAGTGGCTTCGTTAAGCTTTCTATCTATAGCTATTTGAATTGGTTGTATTTTGACTTATTAACGATTTTTGTAATCTTGGCTTGGATGTATTTTGCTAAAGTAGTTAACTTTTGTGGAACAACATATATCCTCTTCGGGCTCACTCTCAATTCCATTCTAATGTTATCGATATACATCGATATTTTTATATACGAAAACAAGTCAGAGTGGTTTCTTTGGACGTTGTACTCATTTGGCGTAAATACTGTAGATGTCTCGATGATTCTCGTATTACTAGTTAATAAAGATTTTCTATATCTTCACAAAGCATACACAAGAATGTTTGAAAAATTTTCAAACATTAATTCAATGAATGAACGACACTTACTTAAAAATAAATAAGGCTGTGTTCTACCTACTTCTCTTCAAATCTAAGGTCTTCAAATGTTAGCTCTCATACAACAAAATTTCGGCTTTTATGTTGCCACCTTAGTTATGTGGGGATTTTTAATGGCATTTCTTTTTAATTTAGTGAAAAAGTCTGCGGCAGCAAAAAGTGACACAACACTTATGCTCATGTCCCTTGCGCTATTTTTATCATATTTACTGGCAGATCCTTTATTGAGCTTAACTCTAGGCTTTGAGATATTCGCGACAAGTGACGGGTATTTAGTTTGGGCTCTATTTGATTTTTTAACTGTACTTGTAATTTTCTTCATTAGTAAGAATAGAACCTTGCAAGAAGTACCTGCAAAACTTTATGTGTTCACTGGGTTATCGACAAACATGGCAATTTTTTTAGTTATGTATGTAGACATTCAATACTCTGAACCTTACGTGTATTGGTGGTTTTGGGACTTCTATACAGTTACTGTCAACTTAATTGATATCATGATGCTCATCGCACTTTTCAGTAATAAAGACTTTTTAGGGCTTGTGAAGCTTTATAGGCGAATTCGAGGTCAAGCTGAACCAACTTGACCTCAATTAGTTAAAAGCGGTATTCCCAACTGGTTCTAAGTGCTGTTTTTGTTTCTGACTCATCACCAATTTCATCCTTTGAAATAAGCCCTGTCACTTTCCACAGGCCGTTAAACACAGATTGCTGATAACCGAGTTCTAACTGCAGCTGACTCATATCTGACGCGAGCTCAGCGTGTGTGGTTTCGCTTTCAATCCAACGAAGCTTAGCATGGCCACCATAACCGTTTAGAGTGTGGTAATAGGCGCCAAGGATAGCCGATTTACTTTGTAGCGGTGTTGAACTGCCAATTAAGCGCGAGCGTTGTGTATAGCTACCAGAGCCATATACGCAATCGCTAATTTGCTCACAAGTTTGCTCTGTATTTGAATATTCAAAGTAACTTTTTAGTAGGCTCTCTTTCGAGCCAAAATAGCTTTCAACACCCAACGTATAAAATGGCTCGCTTGGTGCTAAGCCACTTTCATTTCGACCCATTACTTCAGCATAAAATGCCACTGGTTGAGCTGCTAAAGTGGTTGAGTACTTAACATCTAAACTCGTTAAACGGTGTGTTGATTCATTGCTTTCGAGTGTAACAGGGTCAATTTCTAGGTTAGTTAAATAATCAGAGCCTGCACTGTTAATTGCTATTTCAAGGCCTGTTAATGGGGTACTTGCAAATCGGAGCGCCCAAAAGTCACCGTCATCTGAGTTATTTAGATATGGCTTTTGTTTGGCGTAAATACCCGTTAACTGCCAGTTACCGATAAATGATAACCAACTTGGGCCGACATATTGTGTATTTGCTCTGGTAAAGCGCACGCCTTTCATTGGCGCCGCATTATTTGATAGTAGTAGGGCGTTATCGTTACTTGGCCCCCACCTATGGCTTACTTGCTCCGCACTAAGTGACCAATTACCCAGGAGTACGGCTAAATAGCTATCTTGGTAAGTAACATGCTGCTTATCAAGGGCGTCATCGGCGTAATTTACACTGACTTTAGCGCTAACACGCTTCCCTGTGATTGAACCATAACTATTTATACCGCTTTCTTGCTGGTGGCGTTTACCAAACCCTTGCTGAGCGAGAGGTTCGCTGTTGTAGTTTAGGCGAATACCTGAGCTGCTTTTTTGTTTAGCATTATCAAGGGCATGCTTAATATGCTGGTAGGCAAATAAGCTTTGCTCATCTAGTTGGCTTGTATTGGCAACGTCTAGGTCGCGTGCGATACCTTGCCACATTAATGGGTAGCTATTAATAGGCTGTTTAATAATGCCTTGGTTAAATAGCATTTCGATTGAAGCGCGAAGTAACGGGTCGTCACTTTCTATCCATGGCCCAGCAACACTTGGTGCAGAGATCATTAGTAATGCAGTTAAGCTAATGAACTTTTTTAATTTCATCCGTGAATTTTATCCTGTAAGGCTTTAGCTACAATAGGGTCAACAAACTCGCTCACATCGCCATTGTGGCGTGCGACTTCTTTGACGAGAGTCGATGAAATAAATGAATTTTTTTCTGCCGGTGTTAAAAATACACTTTCTAGATCTGGATTCAGGCGACGATTCATGTTCGCTAACTGAAATTCATAGTCGAAGTCAGACACCGCACGAATACCACGAATAAGCACTTCGGCTTTATGGTCCCGAGCTAAATCAGCTAATAAGCCTGAAAAACCAATTACACTCACATTATCAAGATGCGCCAAAATTTTATTAGCAAGCTCAACGCGCTCATCAAGAGTAAAGCAGGGTTGCTTACTTGGGTTATGCGCAATGGCAACAATTACTTTATCGAACATTTTTGCCGCGCGATGAATTAAGTCTGTATGGCCATTTGTAAGTGGGTCGAAAGTGCCCGGATAGATTGCAGTAACGTTCATAACTATCAGCGATTTATAAATTTGCCTGCTATATTAACAGTGTTTTCTCGACTATGCAGCTTAGAAAATACGCGTATCGGATTAGGAGCATTCACCTATATAAGGTACTAAGCCGATTGAGGTTAATATTTTTCAAGGTAGTATTTAATTGTCGCGCATTTGTTTATACTGCTCGGCTGGGGACCGTAATAATCATAAAAAAACAGAGTAATTAGGCTATGAGCACAAAGGACAAGATCATACACACCAGCATCGAGTTATTTAATCGCCACGGTGAGCGTGCCATAACAACCAATCATATCGCTTCGCATATGGGGATAAGCCCAGGTAACTTGTATTATCACTTTAAAAATAAAGAAGATATTATTCGTCACATATTTGCTTTGTATAGCGACCACTTACACACACACTTTAAGCCTTTGACGCCTGATGATGATGCGCTAGAGAATCTAGCCGGTTATCTAGATTCACTGTTTGAATTAATGTGGCGTTTTCAGTTTTTCTACGACAACTTAGGCGATATTTTATCTCGTGATGAAGAGCTGAAAAAAGGCTACATTGCGTTTCAAGCTGAGCTTTTAGAGCAAGTCAAAGATGTGCTGTTTGCATTACGTGAAGGTGGTGTTATTTGCATTGAAGACGAAGATGTTACAGAACTTGCGCATATGCTTAAAATGACCGTGAGCTTTTGGACGCCTTACATCAAAGCTCGTCGCTTAAGTGGTGAACTTGCCAGAGCTGATATTTATAACGGTATTTTAAAAGTATTACTGCTTTTAAAAGCTCATTGCACTGAGCAACACCTAGAGCAAGTTAACCAATTAAGAGCTAAGTATTTAGCCCTTGCTGAAACAGAGCAAAGCGAACAATAATCCCGCAAAGCAGTTTATTTCCTAGACGCTATAATTTTTGTTATAATCGCGCGCCCTTGAGGTTGCTATACCTCAGGGCGTGTGAAATCCACAGTCTAAGAGTGAACTATGCTTAAATTTATCGTCAAATTACACCCTGAAATCGCGATCAAGAGTAAATCTGTTCGTAAGCGTTTTACCAAGTTATTAGAAAATAACATTAAGATCGTTTTGCGTCGTGTTGACGAAAAAGTTCAGGTAAGAAACAACTGGGACAATATCTCTGTTGTTAGCTTGCTAGAATCTGAGCAAGTTCGCTTAGATATTATCGATGGCTTAAAACGCATTCCAGGTATCGTACAGTTTATTGAAGTAACAGAAACAGACTTCGACTCAATCGACGATATTTACCAAAAAGCACTTGAACTAATCGGCCATACGATTGCGGGCAAAACCTTCTGTGTGCGTTGTAAACGTTCTGGTAAGCATGATTTCACATCGAGCGATGTAGAGCGCTACGTAGGTGGTGGTTTAAACCAGCATGTTGAAGGTGCGCGCGTTAAATTATCTCACCCTGAAGTGACTGTTCGCTTAGAAGTACGTGATGATAAAGCATACATTGTTACTCAAACTCACTTAGGTATGGCGGGCTTCCCGCTGCCAACACAAGAAGATGTATTGTCGCTTATGTCGGGTGGTTTTGACTCTGGTGTTGCAAGCTACCAAATGATCCGTAAAGGTGCACGTACTCACTTCTTGTTCTTTAACTTAGGTGGTGCTGCGCACGAAATCGGTGTTAAGCAGGCGAGTTATTATATCTGGAAACAGTTCAGCTCTACTCATAAAGTGAAGTTTGTTACTGTTGATTTTGAACCTGTTGTAGCAGAAATCTTAGAGAACGTTGAAAACAGCCAAATGGGTGTTGTGCTTAAGCGAATGATGATGCGTGCCGGTAGCCAAGTTGCAGAAAAACTAGGTGTACAAGCACTAGTAACTGGCGAAAGTATTGGTCAGGTATCAAGCCAAACATTGGCTAATTTGAGTGTGATTGACCGTGTGACGGAAACTTTAATCATTCGCCCGTTAATCCAACACGACAAGCAAGATATAATCAATATTGCGCGTCAAATCGGCACGGCTGAGATGGCAGAAAGCATGCCTGAATACTGTGGTGTGATTTCTAAAAAGCCAACAGTTAAAGCTAAAATAAAAACGATTCTTGCTGAAGAAGCTAAGTTTGACTTCGACGTGCTAAATACAGTTGTTGAAAATGCGCGTGTGATGGATATTCGTGATATCGACACCGAAGCAAAAGAAGAAGTGAAAGAAGCTGAGTCTGTATCTGATTTACCAAAAGGAGCGGTTGTTGTTGATATTCGCTCACCTGATGAAGAAGATGCAAACCCACTAGAGCTTGAAGGTATTGAAGTTGTGCATTTACCTTTCTTCCGCTTAGCGACTAAATTTGGTGACTTACCAAAAGATAAAGAATATTACTTATACTGCGCTAAAGGTGTGATGAGTCAGCTTCAAGCGCTGATCTTGCACGAAGAAGGCTTTAGCAACGTAAAAGTGTATCGCCCGTAAGAGATACTGATAAAAGCGCGACATGTTCGCGCTTTTTTAATGTCTGAAATAATTACGAGAAACGAGAAACGAGAAACGAGAAACGAGAAACGAGAAGCTAGTAACTTTACTCTTTCTCCTTTCCCCTTGTAGCTTAACTTTTTACTCTTTCCCCTAGTAACTAGCAGCTAATTAACTTTTTATTTTTATCATGCTCAGCATGGCCTGATTATAGGGAGTTTTTACCCCTAACTTAGCGCCTTGCTCGCACACATAACCACAAATTGCATCAATTTCAGATTCTCGATTATGGCTGATGTCTTGCTGCATAGAAGAAAAGTTTTCAGCGGTGGCTGTCATCACAGAATAGGCTTGATCCAGCGCCTCGCTGAGTTTTACTTTAACCCCTTGTTTATTGGCGACTAGGCACGCTTCATTAAGTAAATTAATAATGCGCGTGCTAAATTGCGGTGCACGTAGCTGGCCATTTTTTACGTTATGAATCGCTGTTAACGGGTTAATAGCAATATTCACTAACAGTTTTTGCCATCGTAATGAGTGAATATCATCGCTCACATAAAAGTGTGGTAAGTAACTAAACTGCTGCTTAAGCTCACCGAGATTTTTGCTTGCAGCTGCATTACATGCACCTAACACACTTTCGCCATTACCTGTATGGCTCACACTATAAGGCGTTGTTTTAAAACCAGCTAAACGCGTTGTTAAAAACGCTAACCCTTGCGTTTTTAAAAGCAGAGCATTCAGTTCATCAACATTCCCCATGCCATTGTGAGAAAGAACTATTTGGCATGTTTTACTGAGGTAAGGTTTTACTTGTCCAAAGGCAGTTTGCACCTGAAATGCTTTTACTGTTATTAACACCAAGTCAAAGGGGGCGGATTGACTTAGCTCTTTGTGATTAATGATACGGGCTTTGATAGGGTGTGATTTACCATTACTCGCTTGATAAAAACGCGTGGTCAGGGTCGGCTTACGGGTCAGTAATGTAATGTCATGTTGCGCAGATAAAAAATGACTAAACAACAAGCCAATCGCACCGTCGCCAACAATTAAAATGTTAGCCATTACGTTGTTTACTACCTAAATGAAAACCAAGTTTAATGATAAAGTAGCTAACTGCACCGATAAAATCAGCGACAAAATCCCCAACCGAAGCTTGACGGTAAGGCAGCATATCTTGCATAAACTCTATGGCTGCACCATATCCGGCTAACAGTAAAATTTGCACCATAAGTGGCAATTTAAAGGCTTTGTCCATCACCATGGCCAGTACAAAGAAAATACCAAAATGCGCCACTTTATCAACGTGTGGAAATAGGTTGCTCACCCCTTTAATTTCTTTGGCAAATAAAATTGTAAAGCCAATAATGCTGGCTAAAAAGATAACTTGGTAAACACGCCTTGTCACAATAAACCCTAAAAAATGCCGAAATTGAATGGCCAGTATATCAAACAATTTTTGCATCGCACCTGAACAAGCCGGATAAAAATAGAAAGAATCGACAAATAAGCGTTATAATTGCCAACCATAAATGAATTTAAAAAAGACTATGTTAGGAGAACCCCATGCCTTCATTTGATATTGTTTCTGAAGTAGAAATGAACGAAGCGCAGAATGCAGTAGATAATGCAAAGCGTGAACTAGAGACGCGTTTTGATTTTCGTGGTGTTGATGCATCAATCGAACTAAGTGACAAGGTAATCAAGTTAAAAGCAGAAGCACCACAACAAGTTATGCAACTTTTTGACATTCTTGCTGCGAAAATTTCAAAGCGTGGCTTAGATGTATCTAGCCTTGAGCTTAAAGATGAGTCGCGTAGCGGTAAATACGTAATGCGTGACGTTGCTCTCAAGCAAGGTATCGAAAAAGACGTAGCGAAGAAAATCGTTAAGTTAATCAAAGATTCAAAGATCAAAGTACAAGCTGCCATTCAAGGTGAAGAATTACGTGTAACTGGTAAAAAGCGTGATGATTTACAAGAAGCAATGCAAGTTGTTCGTACTGCTGATTTAGGTCAACCATTCCAGTTCAAAAACTTCCGCGATTAATACTCTATGTTTTTAGCTTTAAGCTGTAAGTTTTAAGCTATAAGCCTACAAGTTTCTGAACTTTACAAGGAGCGTATTTTGAGACAAATATTAGGTTACAGAGAAAAAGATATCTTCTAGCTATTTTCAGCTAGAGGATATTTATGTCAGTAAAAAACAAAGCAATAGATCGTAATAAACACGGTAAAATAAACAGAAAATACACCGGCCCACACAGTACTTATTTTTACCAACAAACACCAAGTTGGTGGGTGAAAATGACGATGACCAAGCCAAGAAGACGTTTAAATAAAGCTCTTTGTAAGCTTGTGCTGAATGGTGCTGACCCAGAAGGAATTGTTTTTCCGTTAGGAAACTCGAAACCTCATGAGTATTTCTGGTAATCATTGTTTTAAAAAGCCAATCAGCCATGCTGATTGGCTTTTTTACTTTCGGCTTACAGGTTAAAGCTTAAAATTTCATTTTAGCAGTATAGCCGTCCATTGACTTTCTTCCCCAAAATCATCACAATAACGGCCTATTTTCGAGGTGCTTGCTGTATCTTCAGATACGTTTTATTTCAAAGGGTGAAATAGTCGCAAGATAATCGGGAAGTCGGTGCGTTTTCAGGGAGAAAACAATGCCAACACTGCCCCCGCAACGGTAATGTATATGCCATGCATTTACAGAGTCCGGAGACCGGCCTTGAAGTAACTTACTATTCGCGTGTGCGGTGGGCACAGGCTAGGGGATATCATGCTAAATAAATCTGCGTTAGGCGTAGCGGTTGCTGCTGCGTTGTCTTTTTCTGTATCTGCTGACGAGCAATCGATCGAGCATATCACAGTTACTGCCAATAAATTCGAACAATCAATTAATGATGTATTAGCCAGCGTTACTGTTATAGACCGTGCTGATATTGAAGCAAGCTATGTTCGTGACTTACCAAGCTTACTAGCCACTCAGGCAGGCTTTCAAATTAATGCCAATGGTGGTTTTGGGCAAAGCTCAGGTGTTTCATTACGTGGTGCAAGTTCTCGTCACACGCTTATTTTAATTGATGGTGTGCGTACAGGTTCTGCAACACTTGGCTATAAAAGTATTAGCAATATTCCTTTAAACAGTATTGAGCGTGTTGAAGTAATTAAAGGCTCACGTGCTGCTGTATATGGTTCTGATGCGCTAGCTGGTGTGATAAATATCATTACCCGTAAAGCACAAAACACGACCTTAGATGTTACTTTTGGCTCAGATTCTTACCAAGAGTACCAAGTGGCGACAGGTGGTCAGGTTGCGGGTGTTGATGTTGCCGTTAATGCCGGTTATGAAAAAACAGATGGGTTTGATGTCCTTCAAGGCTTAGCGCCAGATGAAGACGGCTACGAGAACAAAAACCTTGGCTTTAATCTAGGTTATCAAAATGAGCAGTTAGGTGAGTTTTTAGCGCAAGCACAATACTCAGAAGGCGAAGCAAAATACGATAGCGCTTATAGCCCTGCAGACAGCACCGTAGAAAAAGGCGAGTTCGAAAATTACCAAGCTTCATTAGGTTGGAAAAAGGCTTTCGAAAAACACAGCCATGCCATTGATATTGCTATATCAAGTGACAGTTCAGATGACTCACGCATTGATTACACGGGCGCAACGGTGGTTGATAAGTTTGAAACTGAGCGTGAGCAAATTGATTACAATGGCCAATACTTTTTCAATCAAGCGCTGACTCTTAGTGGCGGTTTGAATTGGTATAAAGATGAAGTGAATACTAACTCAGGTACTTATTTAAAAGATAGCCGTGAAGTATTCGCTGCGTTTGTTGGCGCTTATTATGACGACGAACACGTGCTGGCAAACCTAACCGTTCGCCAAGATGATGATCAGCAGTTTGGTGATGAAACAACTTACACCGCAGCTGTTGGCTATCACTTAAATGACATCGCTACATTTCGCGTAAGTCAAAGTACGGGTTTTAAATCTCCAACATTTAATGACCTATATTACCCTGGCTCAGGTAACCCAGAGTTAAACCCTGAAACATCAGATAACCAAGAGCTTGGCTTATCACTCAATGTGAATGATATCAGCCTTGATATTGCGATTTTCCGCAGCGAAATCGACAACAAAATCGCTTGGGCACCAAATGCATCAGGGCAGTGGATCCCAACCAATATAAACGAAGCTCGCCACGAAGGTGTTGAGTTTAGCTTTAAAAACCAAGTGTTTGGCTTTGATCACAGCTTTAACTTTACCTATCTTTCAGCGGAAGATACTGAGACAGGTCAGTCACTAACCTATGTGTCAAATCACAGTGTGAATTGGTCATTAAACAAAGCATGGGGGGATTTTGATGCCGGTATCGATATGCAATACCGTGGTGACCGTGATGGCAAGTTAACGCACTTACCTTCGTATACGTTATGGAATTTAGTAGGTCACTACCAAGCAACTGACAACTTAACTGTGTCACTACGTGTAGAAAACCTATTCGATAAAGAGTACAACGCCGTTGATGCCTATGGTACAGACCTAGATGGTGATTACATCAACGACGAATTTTATTACTACAACACGGCCGAGCGTCGCCTGTTTGTAGGTGCCCGCTATCAGTTCTAATAACTCTTAAAGTCAGCTGAGTTGTTTACTTATAGCTAGTAATTGACATTAATTTGCCCGTTGATGTCATTAGTCTTAAGTTAAAACAAACTCAGCGTTATTATTAGTTCTGCGTCTAAAAGCTCGCTACCTACTTAGCGGGCTTTTTTCATTTTAGTTTATCTGCGTAATACTGTTCGAACTTTGCAAGCTTAGGGGCAATAAGAATACTGCAATAACCTTGATTTGGGTTTTCATTGTAATAGTCTTGATGGTACTGCTCTGCAGGGTAAAAGTTTGTAAGCGGGCTAAGCTCGGTGACAATCGGCTCATGAATTTGCTTTTGTAAGGCATCAATCATGGCTTGAGATTCTGCTTTTTGCTTTTCATCATGATAGTAAATAACACTTCGATACTGGGTGCCGACATCATTACCTTGGCGGTTTAACTGTGTGGCATCGTGTAAAGTGAAGAACATTTCAAGTAGGGTGTTATAGCTTACAATACTGCTGTCAAAATCGAGCTGAACCACTTCAGCGTGACCCGTTAAGCCAGTACAAATTTGCTGATAACTTGGGTTTTCAATCTCACCGCCGGCATAGCCAGAGCTGACATTAAGCACGCCTTTTACACGTCTAAATGCAGCATCAATACACCAAAAGCAGCCGCCGCCAAAAGTGGCGATTTGTATGTTGTTATCCATATTTCACTCCCTTACCGTTTTGCTGACTATAGCCGAAAAAACAAAACGCCGTAAAGACGGCGTTTTGTTAAAGCTTAAGCTCGTTTAAATTTCTTCTAACGGCTTGTCTTTTGCTTGTTGTTCTAACTTGCTCTGCAAGTACTCAGGCGACTGGGTATTTCTAGCAAGTGCGCTGTATGCTGCAGGTACTACGAACAAGGTTAGTAAGGTTGCAACAATAACACCTGTAAATACCACCACACCAATTACCATGCGACTTTCTGCACCTGGGCCACTTGCAAGAACTAGCGGTACCGAGCTCATCACTGTGGTCAGTGAAGTCATAATAATTGGGCGTAAACGTTGTGTCGCAGCTTGGCTAATCGCTTCGTTAAACTCAACGCCTTTATCGCGCAGCTGGTTGGCGAACTCAACAATCAAGATACCGTTTTTCGCACTTAAACCTATCAGCATTACGATACCAATTTGGCTGTAAATATTTAGAGTAAGTCCGGTGTACCACAAGCCAAATAACGCACCCACTAAACCAAGTGGCACAGTAAGCATGATCACAAATGGGTGAATAAAGCTTTCAAATTGTGCTGCAAGTACTAAGAAGGTCACAGTCAGTGCCAGTATGAATACATAGGTCATTGCCGATGCACCTTCATAGAACAGCTGCGATTCACCCTTGTAGTCGATTGCACCGTCGATGTCGTTTTCTTCTGCTGCCACTTGATTTAAGAAGTTAAGCGCTTCTTCTAGGGTATAACCATCTGCTAAGTTAGCACTTAACGTAATTGCGCGCATACGGTTATAACGGTTTAAACGCGATGCGGTGGCTTCTTCTTTTAAGCTAATTAAGCTATCAAGCGGTACTAATTCGCCACTACGTGATTTTAAATAGATATTTGAGATATCAGTCGGGTTAGCAAAGTCTTCTTTGGTGCCTTTTAAAATCACATCGTATTCTTCACCACGATCGATAAAGGTCGTTACGCGGCGTTGCCCTAACATGGTTTCTAGCGTGCGACCCACATCCGATACAGAAACCCCTAAATCAGCGGCTTTGTTTTTATCAATGTTGATTAAAAACTGCGGGAATGTTTCTTTGTAATCATGATCGATTCTTACCAAGCCTGGGTTTTTCTCAGCACGCTTAATAATACGGTCTCGCCAATCGGCTAGCTGGTCGTAATCGTTACCTTGCAGTACAAATTCAATCGGACGAGATGAACCGCCGCCACCAATACCACGGCGCATAATGGCAAACGCACGCACATCGGTCACTTCAGTCATTTTACCGCTGATTTCGTCCATTACTTCCCATGTAGAGCGCTTACGCTTATCCCAGTCAGCCATACCAATGATAGCAACACCACCTTGGCCTCCCCAGCCAGGTACACGAACAAGCACTCGGCTCAATTCACCAGACTCAGAGTAAGGCATTAAACGTTCTTCAATTTTTGCCATGTTTGCAGCGTTATTTTCATAACTTGCGCCCTCAGGGCCACTCATCATGATAAAGAAAGTACCGCGGTCTTCTTTTGGCGTAAGCTCTGAAGGCACTTTTTGAAACAGCATAAAGCTGGCAACACCAGCCAAAATCATAGTCAGTAGTAAGCTCCACTTACGACCCATATTTGAAGCCAGCGAGTTACGATAGGCATTTTCGATTTTGTTAAAGGTTCTATCCATCCACTGGCTAAACTTACTTTCTTTTTCTGAAGCTTTTAACACTTTAGAGCAAAGCGCCGGAGAAAGCGTTAACGCCGTAATACTCGAGAAGAACACCGCGGCGCTTACTGCCATCGCAAATTCGGTAAAGAGGGCACCGATACGGCCATCCATAAACACCAGCGGTACGAATACCGCAATCAATACGAGGGTAGTGGCAATAATTGCAAAGCCAACTTCACGGGCACCACGGAACGCAGCAAGCAGTGGCGGCTCACCCAACTCTATACGACGATGAATATTCTCAAGCATTACAATCGCATCATCTACCACTAAACCGATAGCAAGCACGAGTGCCAGAAGAGTTAACAAGTTGATTGAGTAACCCATAGCCAGCAAGAACATAAAGCTGCCTACTAACGCCACTGGTACGGTTACAGCAGGTACTAGGGTTGCGCGGATATTGCCTAAAAATAGGTAAATAACCAAGACAACTAGCGCCATTGAAATCCCAAGGGTTCTATACACTTCATCAATAGACTCTTTGATGAAAATTGATGAGTCATAGCTGTCTTGAATGGTGGTGCCTTCTGGCAGGTTACGCTTAATTTTTTCAAGCTCTGCGCGGGCATTATCAACCACGGTTAGGGTATTGGCTTTGGCTTGTTTTACAATACCCAAACCAATCATATTACGGCCATTACCACGGAATAAGCTTTCGTCGTCAGCAGCTTCTAAGTGAACATCAGCCACTTCACCTAAACGTACTAAATAGCCATCATTGCCACGTTTGATTACTAGGTTTCGAAAGTCTCGCTGATCTTTATAACTACGCGCGGTACGTACTGTAAAATCACGGTCGATAGATTCGATTTCACCGGCAGGTAATTCAACGTTTTCAGTGCGTAAGGTGTTTTCAATATCGCTACTGGTAATACCGCGTGCTGCCATCGCTTTACGGTTTAACCAGATTTTCATTGCGTATTTACGCTCGCCACCAACGCGTACGTTAGAGACACCATCAACAACGGCTAATCGGTCAACAATAAAGCGCTGTGCGTAATCAGATAACTGCAATGAATCCATAGTGGTACTGTTTAGTACAAACCAGGCAATTGGGCTTTCATCACTATTTGACTTAGAGACCTCTGGTGGGCGAACTTGCTCTGGTAAGCTATCAAGGGCACGGGCTACACGTTCGCGTACATCGTTTGATGCGGCATCGATATCGCGGCTGATATTAAACTCAATGGTGATATTTGAGCGACCATTTCGGCTTGATGAGTTAATACTTTTAATGCCTTCGATACCCGAAATGCGGTTTTCGAGTACTTGGGTGATTTTCGTTTCAATAATCTCTGCGCTGGCACCTGTGTAATCAGTGCTAACGCTGACAATCGGTGTTTCAATATCTGGGTATTCGCGCAGTGGCAGCATAGAAAATGCCACTAAACCAAAGGTAAGTAACAACAGGTTTATTACGATCGCAAAGACCGGGCGTTTAACACTAGTATCAGTAATTTTCATGTTTAGCCCTTGATACTTACTTTGCTGCCAGTACGGATTTTAATGATGCCTTCAGTCACGACTTGCTGACCATTTTCAAGGCCTTTATCAATAGCTACCCAGCCATTGTGACGACCCGCCACATGTACTTCGACTTTGTTAGCAACGCCATCTTCAATTTGGAACACGTAGTGTTTGTCTTGCTGAGGGATGACGGCTTTCTCTGGTACCATAAGCGCTTGGTTTGAACTTAACTCTAATGCGGTGTTTAACAGCATACCTGGGCGTAATAGGCCTTTTTCATTGATAAAGCTTGCTGTCACTTCAACGCTACGAGTGACTGAATCGATACGCGAGCTAATATGCGTCACTTTACCGTTAAAGGTTTTATCTGGGTAAGCATCGTTTTGGGTCATCACTTTCATTCCTAGCTGTAACTGCGCTAGGTATTTTTCTGGTACTTTAAAGTCGACTTTAATGATGCTGATATCATCAAGGGTGGTGATGTTTGTAGTATTGCTAACATAAGTACCAATTGAAATTTCACGCTTACCAAGTAAGCCAGAAAAGGGGGCTTTAATCGTCATTTCGGCAAGTTTTGTTTTAGCGCTTTCAAGTTGTGCTTCGGTTGCGTCTACGCGTGATAGCTGCTCTTCTAGTAACGATTTAGCCGTAGCCTGTGAGCGAGATAGCTCAGTAAGGCGTTCAAGTTGACGGCGTTCTTCACGTAAATTAATGCTTAGCTCTTTCACTGCTAACTCTTCTTCTTGAGATTGCAATTGAACCAGTTTTTGACCTTTACTTACTAAGTCGCCATCATTGAAAAAGATATCGGTAACATAATCGCTTTGTGCACTGCGAATATAAATAGCTTGGTTAGCACGAGCACTACCAATTGCTTCTATTAGCACAGCATTTTCTTCGGCTGTAACAGTGTGCGCTGTCACTTGAGTTGCACGGTCGCCAAAGTTGCTTTGCTCACCTTGGCTTGAAGGTAAATACAAATAAATACATAACCCTAGTAAAAGGGTAATAATAAAAGGAAAAAGTGCTTTACCAGATTGTGTAGAATACATCATCGTGTTACCAGAAAATTAGTTGAGTGTAGTGTACAAAATTAGTACGTGCCCCGTATGTCAGGTATCTCATAAATTTGTGCATTTGGCGTAAAAGTTAAAAGTTCGGCTAGTTTGTTCCTTTATTGTGACTAAAAGAGAGGTTTTAGTATGGGTAAAGAGCCAAAATGTAATTATTGTTTAACGCTTAGAAAGATAGTTTTGGTCACAATTGTGATGTTTATTTTTTACTTTTCTGTTTATGGATAAGAAACCTCCTGCACTTAGAGTGCGCGCACAAGCATCCCGCCATGGTAGTGAGTTTTTAATTGTGGGCGGTATTGGGTTAATCATTATTATGCTAGTTAACCTATTGAGGCCCGGTGAAATTAGCATTGTTGAGATTTTTTTAGCCACAACCTGCATAGCGGCAATTTTTGTTGGCTTTTTAAAAACTCAAGAACCATACTTTAGCCTAACATTTACTCAGAATTTACTTATTTATCATCATAAAGTTGGGAATTGGCAGCTAAATCATGCTAATTTTCATCATAGTGGTATACCAAAAGTGGAACAGGGCTTAGAATACCTTGAGTTAAATGCAGTTGGTATTAAACTCAATAACATAGATGAATTTTTAACACAGATTCACCCAAGAGTTGCCGGACGATTACTAATGGAGCAGCGCCATTTATTTATGCAAGTTATTCAAAAGCATTGCAAAAATGGTGATTGCCCATCAAAATGGTTAATAGAAGAGACGGACTACACTGCCCCAAGTGGTCAGCTTTACAAAGGATTGATTGCCATGTTTGCCAATCGTACGCAGCATTTAAGGCAGTTGACAGGATACGACTTATTATTGCCTGCCAATGTACTTGATGTTGATATTTGGCAATTTAGTGCTGATTTGAATCGTTGGAAACTGAATCCTAGTGAGTTTATAGAGACTCGCTTACTTAAAAAGTAAGCTATAGGTGGCAGTAAGTAGTAGGAAAAGGCTATGAGTCAAGAACGTTCTTTTATTAAAAGCGGTCGAAACACAATTATACATAAAGATAAAAAACTCGACTTAGTGGTTGTGAATGGTGAGAACCATCCACGCATTAAAGTTACTCAAAACGGTTTAGAGCCGTTTAAAGAAGATCTGCCAAAAAACCGTCGTGAAGCCAAAGAACGCTACTTAGAGATGGTGTATGTATCAAGCCCAGATGTATTTGCAGAAGAAAAACGTTTGTTGTTTATTCAAGCCCTTGATGGCAGAGAGTACAAAGTTGATTACAGTAAAATAGGCACTAAGCTCTTCGTACGTATTCACCAAGATAGTTATTTATAATTCCTAGTCTGGCACTTTAATTGCTTGTTATTAGCTTATTTGGCAGTCGGCCATGACCGACTTTGCATTTTAAGGTGGTAAACATGAGATTAGTGCCTCTTACCCTAGTTGCATTAACGACATTAACAGCCTGTGGCGGCGGTGGTGGTTCGAGTGATTCGAACCCAGTCGCAGCAACAGTTAATGCAGGCTCAGATCAGCAAATTATTGAAAAAAGTGAATTTACTGTCTCTGCCCAAGGCTCCCCAGCTGATGGCACCTTTACTTGGGAGCGAGTCAGTGGCCCCGCACTAGAAGGTTTTCCTGCAGAGGGCGCAGAACAAACCATTACCGCGCCTGATATTAAACTCGACTCTGAACTTGTTTTAAAAGTGAATTATCAAACCGATGGGCAACTTGTTTCCGATCAGGTCAGTATTTTTATTACATCAAATAATCAACTGCCTGTTGCAGTGATCACGCAAACAGCTCCAGAAGAATTGCCATCACAATATAATGATGTGATCACATTAAGTGGCGAGGAGTCTGCTGATATTGATGAAAATGGCTCAGTTGACAGTTACTTGTGGACTCAACTTGATGGCCCAGATTTAACGGCTGACAGTTACAACAATCAAACCATTAGCTTCACTCACCCACTACTTGAATCAAATACAGCGATGACATGGCGTTTAACTGTAACGGATGATGAAGGTGGCTCAGCAAGCACTGAAGCATCGTTTACCTTAAACAAAACCGTTGAGGTAATTATTGCGGATGCAGGTGAAGATCAGCAGGTTATTGAGTTTGATACCGTAACCCTTGATGCCAGCAATAGTGAAATTGTGACGGCAACAAAGTCATGTTTTTGGGAACAATTAACAGGCGAAACTGTGACCTTGGCAAACCAGAACCAGTGTACCACGACGTTTGTAGCCCCAGATGTTGATACCGATTCAGAGCTGAGTTTTGAAGTTACCGTGACTGACAGTAAATCGCGAAGCGACACAGATACTGTGATAATTGATATTAGCCCAAAACCACTTGGTTTAATTAACGATACAGGCATGAGTGATTGCTATAACAACTCACAAAAAATAAATTGTGACAGCGAAGACTTCCCAAGCCAAGACGCCGATGTAGGTCGTGATAGTGTCGCAAACCAACTAGATAAAGTAGGTCAGGGCGACTTAGCGTTTGATTTTACTAAAATGAATGAATTTGCCGACGAACTCCCTGATGATGCTACCAGCTTTAGTTGTGTTCGAGATAATGTGACGGGCCTTATTTGGGAAGTAAAAGAAGCCAGTTCAACATTACCACCGTCGACAGCTGATCGTGCAGCAACAAACCATTATACCTGGTATTTAAATGGTTCAAGTGGTGTGCAAACGGGTAGTGTGCAAGGGGCTGCCGGCTCTACTTGCCCAAGCACCAGTGACTGTGGCCTGCAAACTTACATTAATGATGTGAACAGCAGCGATTTTTGCGGTGGTACAAATTGGCGTGTGCCAACTTACACCGAATTATTAGGGTTATTAGATTATGCCAAGCAAGGTGAGCCTACATTGCTTAATAGTGATTTCTTCCCTAATCAACCAAGTGATACTCAGCTAAGCAGTGATAGTAGCTCATTCATGCCTTATTGGACTTCACAAACAGCGGCAGATGGTACGAGTTTATCGCAAGCTTATATTATCGATATGAGTAGTGCTAATGACTTAGCATATCCAAAAAGTAATACCGCCTTTGTGCGCTTAGTTAGAACGCCGGGAGAGTAAAATATGCGAAAGTTACCTTTAATCACAGTAGTTACCGGTATTGCTCTGCAATCGGGTTTTGCTGCTGCGCAAGTATGTTACAGCGCCGTCAATGAGACGACCCCTGATAGCCGTTTTGTAATTAACGAAGATGGCACTGTGAGTGATAGCGAAACGGGTCTTATGTGGCAACGTTGTACGTTTGGTCAAAGTTATGATAGTGACACGGATACTTGCGAGGGCACGAGCCAGCAGCTTACATGGGGCGAAGCTTTACGCGGGGCTGAAAATGCAACCTTTGCTGATTACAGTGATTGGCATGTGCCAAATGTTAAAGAATTAGCAAGTATTTTAGAGCATAGTTGTGTGCAGCCTAGTATTAACGAAAACGCATTTTTATCGACTAAGCTGCAAAACTACTGGAGTAGCACTTCAGGGATCAGTCGCACTGATCTAGCTTGGGTGTATCAATTTGATAAAGGCATCAACAGCCTTCACGCAAAAACGTCCGATGTTTATTTGCGTTTAGTGCGCTACGAAAAGTAGCCTTTAATAATCTCTAACCGCGCTTGCTCAAGCGCGGTTTTTATTTCTGCGCCTTTAATACCTTGTGCAATAAACTGTTGCGGGTTGACAGCTCGTGCTTGCGTGGCTGCATTTACTAAAGAGTCATAGCTGGCTACTGGCTGTTGCTGGCTTATCTCTAACACCTTTAATACTTGCTCAAAACGTTCAGGACGACGCCATAAATCAAGTTGGTTAAAGCAAGCAAAAACGGCCTCGCTAGATGGTTTTTCTGCACTTAACGTTGTTTGGTGTGTTTGGCTAAATAGCGCTAAATCGCGCACTTCATTAGGTATGCGTATCTTACTAGCCATCGCTTTTATCTCGTCGCTTGAAAGCGCTAAGGTAACTTGGCTAAATAATAACGCAGTGTCACTAACTTGCAGTTTATTCGCATAGGCAAAGCGAGCTTGTAAAGTATGGTAAAGCTCATCACACCATTTACTTTCAAGCTCAGAGCTAATTACATGCAGGCCGCCAATGCTGGCAAGTACATTTAAAAACTCGCAAAATGCGCCATCGCTTAGAGATTTTTCGCATTCTAACCAAACGCGTTCAGCTGTTAGTGTGTTTAGCTCTTTGGCTTTGACCATATCAATTAAAAGCGCCTTGGTTTCTGGCGCAATAGTAAAGCCGAGGTAATGGTAACGAGCAGCAAAACGGGCTACGCGTAATATGCGTAGAGGGTCTTCACTAAAGGCATCGGAGACATGACGTAACACACGATTCTCAAGGTCTTGTTGGCCAGAAAAAGGGTCAACTAAGCTGCCATCTTGAGCTTGAGCAATGGCATTTACGGTGAGATCTCGACGAATTAAGTCTTGCTCTAATGTGACATCTGGCGTGAAATCACAAATGAAGCCGGTGTAACCTTGGCCTTGCTTTCGCTCGGTGCGCGCTAGCGCATATTCTTCTTTACTTTGTGGGTGTAAAAATACCGGAAAATCTTTACCAACTTGTTGATAGCCTTGGCTGATCAGTTGCTCAGGCGTTGCACCAACTACCACATAGTCGCGCTCTTTAACGTCACGACCAAGTAGGGCGTCTCTAACTGCGCCACCGACTAAATAAACCTGCATAAAACACCTATAATTTTGCCTTTTCGCTATTTTACGTTATTTAGCCAATAAAATGTAAACAAGGTTTTAAGTAGCGATGTTTTTTGCCATTATAGACCGTGATTTTAAACGCAAGGAATAACACGGTGTATTTAAGCTATTTTGGCTTGTCAGAAAAACCCTTTTCGATTGCCCCAAATCCTGAGTATTTATTTCTTAGTGAGCGCCATAAAGAGGCGTTAGCGCACCTTACCTATGGATTAGGTGAAGCGGGTGGCTTCGTTTTGTTAACAGGCGAAGTGGGTACAGGTAAAACAACACTAACAAGAAGTCTGCAAGAGCAGTTACCTGAAAACACCCAAGTGGCACAAATTCATAATCCGGCTTTGTCACAGCTTGAACTGCTTGCCAGTATTTGTGATGAATTAAAGATTGAGTACGACGGTACTAATGCGACTCTGAAGACCCTAACTGATGTGATTAAAAAGCACCTTGAGGCAAACAATCAAGCGGGCGGTCACACCATCTTAATTATTGATGAAGCACAATTACTCGCACCTGATGTGCTAGAGCAGCTGCGCTTGTTAACCAATATCGAAACAGATCATAAAAAGCTGCTGCAAATTGTATTAGTAGGGCAACCTGAGCTTCAAGAACTACTAAAACGCACTGAATTAAGACAACTTGCCCAGCGTATTACTGCGCGTTATCACTTATTACCACTCACTGAAGGACAAGTGTTTGCCTATGTTAAGCACCGTTTATTTAAAGCGGGCACAGAGCAAGCATTGTTCTCAGGGGATGCGTTAAAAGCGATTTATCAGGTTACTCAAGGCGTACCAAGATTGATCAATTTATTATGTGAGCGCTGTTTAGTGGGAGCTTTTTCACAGCAAAAATTGAGTATCGACAGCGAGCTTGTGATGCGCTCAGCCGCAGAAGCACTGCCGCCAACCAGCACTCCTGTTGCTGTAGCAAATAAAGAGCCGAGTTATGTTTGGCTTTACCCAGTTTCATTTTTAGCCGTATTAGGAATGGGTATTGGTTTATCCTACCTAATATAACGAGTGTTCATTTATGTCATTATTACTAGATGCAATTAAACAATCTGATCAGCACGCACAAACTGCCGTTGATCATGACCAAGCCGCACTTGCGCTCAAACAACAGCAAGAATTAACACGGTATCGACGCTTAGCTTTTTCATTTGGGCTATTACTGGCGGCAATATTGACGCTTATGGCAGGATTTTCGATTGGTAAATGGTTACAGCAAACTAAACCTGCTGCTGAGCAGCCAAAGCTTGTTAATAACAGCAATGAAACCACAGAAAGCGTTGCCACTGAGGCTCAGGCAAGTCCTGAAACACAGCAACCCGCTAAGCAACAGCAAGTAGCGCAAAGCCAAAACCCGCAAGCGACCAATAACCCAGCCCAAGTAACAGCGATGCAACAAGGACAAGTGCAACAATCTGTACCGCAACAAATGATGCAGCAGGTGCCAGTGCAAGGTCAGCAATATCAGTGGGTACAAGTTCCGGTAAATTCAGCCCCTATGTATGCAAATCAAGGTTATCAAGTACAACCTCAGTACCAGCAACAAGCTGTGTATCAAAATCAGCCAGTGTATCAATCACAGCCACAGTTTTCGCAGCCAATGCAACAAATCAACCCGCAGAAAATGAGCAGTAATGGTATTGATTTAAGTAAATACAAGGTGCTAGGCAAGCCACTTAATGGTCAGCCAACTCAACCAGCTTCTCAATCATCAACAAATGATGAGCTCAAAGATGTACCAGATACATTGAAAGATGCTTTTGCTAAAGCGGTTGAAGATGTTGATAACAAACATAGTGTTGATATTACCCGTAGCACTAAAAATACGTCTTATGCAGAGCCAATTGAGCTCTTGCCTGATGCATTACAAAGTCTCATTCCTACCATTAAATACCAAGCGCATATTTATGCTTCAGAAACATCGAAGCGTTGGATCAAGTTAAATGGGCGTGAGTTATACGAAGGCGATAACATAGGTGTGTTATCAGTAATTGAAATCACTCCAGAGCAGAGCCTACTAAGCTACGATGGCTATGAGTTTACGTTAAAAGCATTGCAAGACTGGCCTGAGTAGCCAGTCTTTATTTTAGGGCTAAGGTAGAATCGCACTCTTAAAAAAGCGGATCAGGTCGATGTTAAAGTCTCTCGGCCTGACTGCTGATTCTAAGCTATCGTGACAACGGCTGTTAGCCAAATCAATATCTTGCACTTCGGTATAGCGTGCATGTTTAGCGTTATAAAACACTTTCACTTGAGGTTTTAAAGGACTTGTAGGGTTACTGTGTGTGACCAAACCTAATTTTTGGCTTTCAAGTTTAACTAAGGTACCAACCGGGTGAACACCGATGCACTGAATAAACTTAGTGACTAGATCTCCGTCAAAGCTATCTGGGCAGCCATCTTTGAGTATTTTAAATGCTTTAATTGGCTCCATTCCTGCTTTGTAGACCCGCTCAGCGGTCAATGCATCATACACATCAACAATTGAAGCCATGCGTACGTACAAGCTTATCTCGTCACCACTTTTACCAAACGGGTAGCCACTGCCATCTAAACGTTCGTGATGGAAGCCTGCTATATCTACAGCAATCCCGCTCAAGCCTGCTTGCTCTAAAATTTCTTTACTGAAACGAGCATGATCTTGAATAGCTTTGTACTCTTCGTCGGTTAACTTGCCAGGCTTATTGAGTATCTCATCGGGAATATTGATCTTACCAATATCGTGAAGTAAAGCACCGGTCGCAAGCTCTTCAATAACGGCTTTTTCAATACCTAAGTGTTTAGCAAAAATACTCATCAAAATTGATACATTGATAGAATGCTCAAGTAGGTAAGCATCTTTTTCACGCATTCGAGTGATACAGGCAAGCGCATCTTGATTACGAAAAACTGAATCAATAAAGCCACTTGCGAGTTCTTTAAAAGGGGCAATATCAATTTTGTTGCCATCGCGGATATCGTCAAAGGCTTTGCTTTGCAATGATCTTGCTTCGTTATATAAGCTGTTTGCTTTGCCCATTTCTGCAGACACACTGTGAGTAGTGTGCCAAGGGTCAAAAGCGCTAGTCTCGCCAACAGGTTGCGGATTATGTTGCTGCTCAACCACTTTATTCTCACTGTCTAAGGTCAGTGTTTTGTCTGGGTCTATCGCTATTTCTAATATGCCAGCCTTGATCAGCTTGTCTATGCTTCCCTGTGTTTTTACCCAACCTTGGTTTTTTATACGGATCTTGCCTTTTTGTTTTGTCACACTTTGGACAAACATGCCGGGCTTAAGTTGATTGATAGGGAGTGTTTTCAAAGCCTTTACTTCTAGTCGAATACATTACTATAAAACTAGCAGAAAATTTGTAGCTCGGTAAACAAGAATAGTAAAAAGGTATCTGTAAAAATCAAAAGCCCCCGCAAATGCGAGGGCTTTTAATTAACTCAGGAAAGCTTAATTTCCTTTAATTTATACGATTACTCGTCGTCTTCAACCAAGGTCATTAGTGATGTGTTACCACCTGATGCGGTTGTATCAACACTGATTGTTTTCTCAGTGAGTAAGCGCTTGATTAGCGTGTCGTAGTACTCAGAGCTGATCACTGGCAGGATTGCACCTTTACGTTGTGCTAGCTGCTGGCTAAAGTAGCCTAAACGTGATGAACGAGCTGCAACAACCGCACCTGCAAGGTGAGGGTGCGCCAAGATAGCTTGTAACTGATTAGGTTTAGCAACTTGGAATACACCTTCAGCAATACCTGTTGAGATAAACTTATCTTTAAACGCAACCGCTTCGTCAAAGAATAACTCAGAAGCAACCGTGATTACTGTGTTACCAGCAGCAAGTGCTGTGATAATCGAAATTGCCCAGAAGTTAAATGACGTACTCTTATCAGCATAACAAACCACACAGCCACGAGGCTCTAAGTGAAGTGTGTTTGACTCACCCGTTGGTCCAGGTAACACAGTGTGCTTACGCATGTGTTTTTCAAGACGGTTAAGTTGCGCACGGGCATCAGCTAGCGTTAATGCTAAATCATCGGCAAGCTCGTCGATAATTTCTACAGTTGCTACTTTTGCAAGTAATTGACGTACAGCAGAAACTCGGTCGTTCAGTGGTGTTGCGCGCCAGATTTTCTCGTCGCGTAATGAGTTATCCATTAGCGTAGCAACCTGCTCAGCTGCACCTGAATAGTGGTGAGTATCTAGCTCATCAGGTGTTAGGTTAGTCATTTGCACGTTATCTGGTGATGCTTTTTCTTTCACTAGACGTTGTAGGTAGTTAGGGCCACCCGCTTTAGGACCAGTACCAGATAAACCACGGCCACCGAAAGGTTGTACGCCAACAATCGCACCGATCATATTACGGTTGATGTAAACGTTACCTGCACGTGACATTTTCGCTAGGTATTCACAGCGCTCTTCGATACGCGAATGCACACCCATTGTTAAGCCAAAGCCTGTGCCATTGATTTGGTCAATCACGTTATCAAGCTCTGTGCCTTTAAAGCGGATGATATGTACACATGGGCCAAATACTTCGCGCTTAAGTACAGATAAATCTTTGATTTCGTATAAACGAGGCGCAAAGAAGTAAGCACCATTTTCATTGTTATCAGGAATAGCACACTCATAGTGAAGTGTTGCATTACCTTTTAAGTATTCAACATGGTCATTTAAATTTTTCAGTGCTTTTTCGTCGATAACAGGACCGATATCAGTTGAAAGCAATGACGGGTCGCCAACGTGAAGCTCTTTTAAAGCACCTTTGATCATCTCAATGATGCCATCAGCAACGTCTTCTTGTAAGAATAATACACGCAGTGCAGAACAGCGTTGACCAGCACTTTGGAAACCTGAACTGATCACATCGTCAACAACTTGCTCTGGTAGAGCGGTTGAGTCAACGATCATACAGTTTTGACCGCCTGTTTCAGCGATAAGCGGTACTTGAATATCATTACGCGCAGCAAGTGTTTGCGAAATAACAGTACCTGTTTCTGTAGAACCTGTGAACATAACAGCTTGAATGCGCTCATCAGGAACGATAGTTTTACCTACTTCGCTACCACGAGCAATAACAGGTTGTACAACGTGCTCTGGTAAACCTACAGATAGCATCAGTTCAATGGTACGAAGTGCGATTAAGCTTGTTTGCTCAGCAGGTTTAGCAATAACTGTGTTGCCAGTCACGATTGCTGCAGCTACTTGACCTAAGAAGATTGCAAGTGGGAAGTTCCATGGGCTGATACATAAGATCACCCCACGTGCTTCAAAGCGCTCATCTTCAGAAAGTTCTTCAGCGCGTGCCGCGTAGTAGCGGCAGAAATCCACTGCTTCACGAACTTCATCGATACCATCTTGGGTAATTTTACCAGCTTCTTTAATACAGATAGCAACAAGCTCATCGTGGTGACGTTCTAAGATGTCAGCAACACGACGTAATAAGTTTGCGCGCTCTTTTACAGGCGTTTGTGACCATGACTCAAATGCTTTTTCTGCATTTTCTAAAAGAGCAGTCATTTCGTCAGAAGATTGTAGTTTCACATGACCAATAATCTCTTTGTGATTTGCAGGGTTCTTCACAGGAAGAGAGCCTTCTGGCACATCGCTTAATTCAATGCGGTGCTCATCAAACCAGGTATCAAGGTTTTCTTTAAATGGTGTGATGACGTTGATATCAGTTAAGTCCATACCTTTTGAGTTAGCACGTTCTTCACCGTATAAATCAATTGGCATCTTGATTTGCGTGTTGTACTTGTTACGTAAACCTTGCAGTGTTTCTACAGGGTCAGGTAATAGTGATTCAACAGGCTTAGTCGTATCAACAATCGCATTAACGAATGACGAGTTAGCACCGTTTTCTAATAAACGACGTACTAAGTATGCAAGTAAGTCTTCGTGTTGACCCACTGGTGCGTAAACACGACATTGAATTTTCTCTTGGGTTACGATTTGGTCGAATAACGACTCACCCATACCGTGCAGGCGTTGGAATTCAAAACCTTCGTTGTCGCCTTTTGCAACTTCTAAGATTGTTGCTGCAGTGTATGCGTTGTGTGTAGCAAATTGCGGATACAATACATCGCGTGCTTCTAGAAGCTTAATAGCACAAGCTTTGTAAGAAACGTCAGTGGTCGCCTTACGTGTAAATACCGGGTAATGATCTAAACCATCTTGTTGAGTGGTTTTGATTTCTGTATCCCAGTATGCACCTTTTACAAGGCGAACCATTAGTTTACGACCAACGCGACGAGCAAGTTCTGCAACCCACTCAACGACAAAAATAGCGCGCTTTTGGTATGCTTGAACTGCTAAACCAAAGCCGTTCCAGTTACCTAAATCGTCATCACTGAATACCGCTTCAATAACATCTAAAGAGATATCTAAACGGTCAGCTTCTTCAGCATCAACAGTAAAACCGATATCGTAGCTTTTCGCTGCAAGCGCAAGCTCTTTTAACTTAGGTACAACTTCAGCAATAACACGTTCGCGGTGAGTGAATTCATAGCGAGGGTGAATCGCAGAAATTTTAACTGAGATACCAGGGCTCTTGATTGGTCCACGGCCATTTGCTGCTTTACCAATCGCGTGGATAGCTGTCATGTAGCTGTTGAAGTAACGCTCTGCATCTTTCATTGTGCGTGCGCCTTCACCTAGCATATCGTATGAGTAAACGTAGCCTTTTTGCTCTTTTTCTGCTGCACGTTCAATCGCTTCGTCGATAGTACGACCCATAACGAATTGCTTACCCATGATCTTCATCGCGAAGTTCACAGATTTACGAATAACAGGCTCACCTAAACGACCAATTGTTTTCTTAAGTACACCGAATTGCTGCTCTTTTGACTTGTCGCTGTAGTTAACCATTTTACCGGTTACTAACAGACCCCAAGAAGAGGCGTTTACAAATAAAGAATCGCTGCTACCTAAATGCGAGCTCCAGTCACCTTTAGCAAGTTTGTCACGAATTAGTGACTCTTGCGTTGCTTTATCTGGAACACGTAATAGTGCTTCTGCAAGACACATTAATACAACGCCTTCTTCACTTGAAAGTGAGAATTCATTTAATAGTGCATCTACACCGCTTTGACCATCCTGATCGCGACGGATATTTAAAACCATTTGACGAGCACGTTCCCACGCTCGGCTACGCGCTTTCACGCCTACTTCAGCCAAAGGCAAAATATGATCAATAACCGCATTTTCGTCAATACGGTAGAAATCACGGATCTTTTGTCTAATTGGACATTCAGTTGTCAAATCGCCATTAAATAGCATATGTAACCCTCTGGTATGTGGAGTCTAAAAAATGAACTAATTGCATTTCTTACCATTGATATAATTCGTGCATTCTAATTAAAATCCAGCAGAATATGCTGGTTAAATTTTTCGATTTACGATAATTTACAGGGCATACCGTTAACTTAGCCGCATAAAATTCTGTTATGACCAGTCCGAATAGATTACGCATGTTAGATCGCATCGATTTAGCAATTTTAGACGCTCTGCAAAAAAATGGCAGAATATCGAACGTAAACCTCGCAAAACAGGTAAATCTGAGCCCAAGCCCGTGTCTAGATCGTGTAAAACGTTTAGAGCAAGAAGGCTACATCGAAGGCTATTACGCAAAGCTTAGCGAAGCAAAGCTTAACCAGAGCTTGTTAGCACATGTACAGGTCTCGTTGGTGACTTCGAATACATCGGTATTTAAAGTCTTTCGTGAATATATTTTAAATATTCCACAAGTAGTTGAATGCGACATGGTTGCTGGTGGCTATGACTACTTATTAAAAGTACGTGTGTCTGATATGGACGAATACCGTCAGGTGCTGGGGGATTTAGTTGATATACCAGGGGTAGGTACGCATCACACCTATATGGTGATCGAAAAAATTAAACAAGATACCGGACTAAGGTTCGATATATAGATACAAAAAAAGCACCATCAGGTGCTTTTTTATTGACTATTTAGTGGCTTATGCCCAGCCGTCGTAACGTTTACGGCGAGATAACACCACGGTTAAGATAATACCTAACAGTAAGCCGATAAATGCAATTGCGCCGCCATATGTAAGTAGCTGACGCTTCTCTTTAGCACTGGCTGTTTGCTTTGCATTGCGCTCAGACTCAATGGTGTTCTTAAGTGTTTCGATTTGCTTGCTAAGAGCTAGGTTTTGCTCTGTTAGTGATTTGTTCTGCTCTTGTAGTTGTGGCAACTCAATTTCAGCTTGGCGAAGCTGCTCTTGCATTACTGTCATGTCGTTATTCAGTGCTTGAAATTGTTGTTGAATACCCGCGTTTTCAGTAACAAATTTTGACTCAACCCAACCTTCACGATCTTTATCATCACGAATTTTAAAGTAGCCATTATCTTCACCTGACAACAACACAACTTGCGTACCTGCATCAACTGAACCCAAAATGCGGTAGTTTTTGCTTGGGCCTGAGTGCATAAAGGTATACAGGTTATCGACTATGTATGCGGTGTTTTGGCTGTCGCTGCTTGGTGCTTCTTCTGCGTAGCTAATAAAAGTGGTGGCCGCAAGGAGCAACCCAAAAATACACTGTTTTAACATCAATCTACCTTGTTAATGTGATCTTGCCTAGAAGTGGCTAAATTTATAATTTCTTTATGTATAGAGATAGTAGGGATTTCAACTATTAATAGCAAGGCTGATATTGTAATCCGTGCGTGGGCTTAACCGTAAAAAACAGGAAAAAATTTGCATTAACAGTCTGCTTTGTTTATTTTGATCACTTATTTATTTTAAATGTACTCCGCAAAGCGAATGGATACTGAGATAGAACTGAAGTTTTTGGTGTCAGATGCCGTTGTTCCACTGATCCCCGCATTAATTACCCAATTTGCAAAAACCGTTACTAACAAACCGTCACGCAATTTACAAAATGCTTATTACGATACGCCAAGCCGAGAATTACGCGCTTTAGATATTGGCCTTCGTACTCGCTGTTGTGATGGTGAGTGTGAACAAACTATCAAGCTTGCTGGCGAAGTGGTTGGCGGCTTACATCAGCGCCCAGAATACAACTTACCACTGTCAGGTAACCGCCCTGATTTACTCGCATTTGATGCTGCTATTTGGCCGCATGGCATGCAAGTGTCTGGTATTGCTGAAAACCTATACCCAATTTTTAGCACTAACTTTATACGCCGTACTTGGTTACTCGAAACCGAAAATGGCGCAAAAATTGAAGTGGTATTAGATAAAGGTGAAGTTGCTGCCTCGGGTCAGGTTGAGCCAATCTCTGAACTTGAAATCGAACTGATTGAAGGTAGTCGTAATGAGTTGTTTGCTTTGGCAGATAAACTGGTTAGTGAAAGCCATATTCGCTTAGGGCTTTATTCTAAAGCTGCTCGAGGTTATCGTCTTGCAGATGACAAACCATTAAAAGCAAGCAAATCAATTGGCTTTGTGCCACTAAAACGTGTTGCAACCCAAGAACAAGCTTTAGTAGAAAGCATTAACTACGCGATTCGCTTTGTACAAAAACATGAAGCCTGCTATTTCATAAAACCAAGCTTAAAAACCCTTAAGCGTGTCACAGACGGTATTCGTTTAATTCGCCATACATTTTGGCTGTTTGACGATATTGTTAGTAAAGACGATACCGACTCATTGCGTACAGAGTTAAAGTGGTTATTGAGCGAATTAGCGTGGGTTGAAAATGCTATTCAGCTAAAAACCTACACATCTAAGCGCCACGCATACTACAAAAAAATCAACAGTGCGCCTGAGCTCACACAAGTTATTAATGACCTAAAAGAGTTACAGCCAAGCATTGATGATATTGAAACTCTTTTTCATAGCACCCGATACAACCGCTTATTATTACAATTAACAACCTGGTTAATTGAAAAACAGTGGCGCAAATCATGGGGGCAGGCTGAGTTTCAGGCTGCAGAAAAACCAGTTGCCGATATTGCTAAGCGTTTATTTGCTAAAGATTGGCACGACATGCACGAGCTTATTCCTGAGCAGCAAGTGTTTACAGATAAAGACTATTTGGCACTGCGCACCCGCCTTGAAAACTCATTACTCAGCGGCAACTGCTTAGGTGCCTTGTTCGATAAAGAAGATAGAAATGAGTTTCGTATGCCGTGGCTTGATATCTCTCATGGTATTTATGAGTTAAGCACCCTTGAGTACTTAAAGCAGTTATGTGCAGGGCAAGACGACTTAGAGCTGACCAAAATTCAATCATGGCTTGATCAAAAGTCAGAGTTTTTGGTTAGTGCGATGGAGCAAAGTCGCCACGCGTCATTTAATACAGACCCTTATTGGTTTTAAATAAATGCGCTTGTGCCTATGGATAGGGTTAGCATGTTTGAGTCTCTCGGCAGTAGCTAACCCTATTGAATGGCAAACCTACAAACAGCAAGACGGCATAAAGGTTAGCTATAAAAAGCATAAAACCGGTATTATTGAAATTAATGCTTCTGTGCTAGTAAAAAATGCCAAAGCCAGTGACTTTATGGCATTACTCAGTGATACCGACAATGCTGCTAACTGGCTTGAAAATGTCAAAAGCGTGACGCTAATGGAGCGCTTAAGCCCCTCAGAAACCCTTGTTTATACTCATTTTAATTCACCTTGGCCGGTGTCAGATAGAGATTTAGTTAGTTACTCTTGTTATCACGCTTTAGATGAGCACAAAACCGAGTTACAAATCAAAAGCCAACCTTATGCAAAAGCCGAAGTCTCTGGTGTTGTGCGTATTAAAGACCTCACCGCCTATTGGCGTTTAGAGCAGCAACAAAGTAATTTGTTGGTCAGCCATCAAGCCTATGCTGATCCAAGTGGTTCAATTCCGCATTGGTTAAGTAACAAGGTATCGCTAAAAAGCGTTTATAAAACGCTACAAGCACTGAGAGAACAATTAACTAATAATCAGTTTTCCCGCGCAAACACCAGCAGTATTCCAGGTGATTGCTAGCGTTTAATCAAGCGTATTTGGGTGACAGAGTAAGAATTTATTATTATGATCAGGCTAATTCTGAGCGGGTAGGTAAAAAATGAAAGAACCAAAAATTCCCCTAGTTAATAAGCCAAATGGTATTGGCTTTGGGCGTATTTCAAAAGCAACCAAGTGTTCTATTAAAGGCTTTAAAGCGGCATTTAAAGAAGAGTCGGCATTTCGTTCTGAAATCTATTTAGGGGTGTGTTTATTACCCTTGTCAGTGGTTCTTGCGCAGTCATTAAATCATTGGTTAGTGTTGTTTATTCCTTACTTGTTATTATTAATTGTTGAGTTACTGAACTCGTCGATAGAAGCGCTCACTGACCGAGTAGGGATTGAGTATCATGTATTATCGGGACGAGCTAAAGATATGGCTTCTGCGGCAGTGACATTGAGCTTGCTAATTCTAGCCTTAGTTTGGGGTGTCGCAGTTTACGAAAAGATAGTTACCTACCTTTAAAACAGACATAAAAAAAGCGCCAAAAGGCGCTTTTTTCATTTTATCAAACCTATTACAGGCCAGCAGCTGCGCGAAGTGCGTCTGCTTTGTCTGTACGCTCCCAAGGGAACTCATCACGACCGAAGTGGCCGTATGCCGCAGTCGGTTGATAGATAGGACGCTCAAGATCAAGCATTTGGATTAAGCCGTAAGGGCGTAGGTCGAAGTGCTCACGTACTAATTCGATTAGGCGCGCTTCTTCTAATTTACCTGTACCGAATGTCTCGATGCTGATAGATGTTGGCTCTGCAACACCGATAGCGTAAGAAACTTGTAGCTCACATTTGTCAGCAAGGCCAGCAGCAACCACGTTTTTAGCAACGTAACGAGCAGCATATGCAGCTGAACGGTCAACTTTTGATGGATCTTTACCAGAGAAAGCACCACCACCGTGACGAGCCATACCACCGTATGTATCAACGATTATTTTACGACCTGTAAGACCACAGTCACCCATTGGGCCACCGATTACGAAACGGCCAGTTGGGTTGATGAAGAACTTAGTTGCGCTTGAGATTAGCTCAGCAGGAAGAACCGGCTTAATGATAGTTTCCATTACCGCTTCAACTAAGTCGTTTTGTGAGATTGAATCACAGTGTTGAGTTGAAAGAACAACTGCATCAATACCAACAGGCTTGCCATTTTCGTATGCAAACGTTACTTGAGATTTTGCATCTGGGCGTAACCAGTTAAGCTCACCGCTTTTACGAACTTCAGCTTGGCGCTGAACTAGACGGTGCGAATAAGTGATAGGTGCAGGCATTAAAACGTCAGTTTCATTACATGCGTAACCGAACATTAGACCTTGGTCACCAGCGCCTTGCTCTTCAGGGCGAGCACGGTCAACACCTTGGTTGATGTCTGGAGATTGTTTACCGATAGTGTTTAGGATCGCACAAGAGTCAGCATCGAAACCCATGTCTGAGTGCGTGTAACCGATTTCACGTACTGTTTTACGTGTGATTTCTTCGATATCAACCCAAGCGCTAGTTGTGATTTCACCACCAACCATCACCATACCGGTTTTAACGTAAGTCTCACATGCAACACGGGCATGAGAATCTTGCTCAAGGATAGCATCTAGAACCGCGTCAGAGATTTGGTCCGCGATTTTATCCGGATGACCTTCAGAAACAGATTCAGAAGTAAATAAATGTTTTGCCATTGTATTTCTGCTCACAAATATTGCGCTTCACAAACGTCGGTAATAGCGCTAAAAAATTAAGGGGCGTATTTTATCTAAAACAAATATGTTTGCATAGTAATTTTACGCCTAGACGTCTATTTAAAATTACTAATAACGTATTGTTCTTAACAAACGCCCATAATTGGTGCATTTAATGCGGATTTTTAATTGCACTGTACCCTTACAATAAGTAAGAATGGGGCTTCATAAACAACCAGCGCAAATACATAAAGGTAGGAGAATTCATGCCATCACGCAAAGAACTTGCAAATGCTATTCGCGTCTTATCAATGGACGCAGTACAACAGGCCAAATCTGGTCACCCTGGCGCCCCTATGGGCATGGCAGATATCGCAGAAGTACTATGGCGCGATTATCTAAAGCACAATCCAACGAATCCAGAGTGGGCAGACCGAGATCGATTTATTCTTTCTAACGGCCACGGTTCAATGCTGATCTATTCTCTACTGCACTTAAGTGGCTATGACTTACCACTAGAGGAAATTAAAAACTTCCGTCAAATGCACTCAAAAACACCAGGTCACCCAGAGTATGGGTATGCACCAGGTATTGAGACTACTACGGGTCCATTAGGTCAAGGGATCACAAATGCAGTGGGCATGGCTATTGCCGAAAAAGCGCTAGCTGCACAGTTTAACCGTGAAGGCCACGATATTGTTGATCACTTCACGTATGCATTCATGGGTGATGGCTGTTTAATGGAAGGTATTTCACACGAAGCCTGTTCATTAGCCGGTACATTAGGCCTAGGTAAACTAGTTGCGTTTTGGGATGACAACGGCATCTCAATTGATGGTGAAGTAGAAGGTTGGTTCAGCGATGACACACCAGCGCGCTTCAAAGCATACGGCTGGCACGTAGTAAGCGATGTTGATGGTCATAACCCTGATGCAATTCGCGCCGCTATCGAAGAAGCGCGTAGCATCACTGATAAGCCATCATTAATCTGTTGTAAAACAGTGATTGGCTACGGTTCACCTAACAAATCAGGTAGCCATGATTGTCACGGTGCACCACTAGGTGAAGACGAAATTAAAGCATCTCGTGAATTCCTAGGTTGGACTGGCGATGCATTTGAAATCCCAGCTGATATCTACAGCGAGTGGGATGGCAAAGAAAAAGGTAAGCAACTAGAAGCAAGCTGGGACGAAAAGTTTGCAGCATACGCAAGTGCACACCCTGAACTTGCTGCTGAGTTTAAACGCCGTACAAATGGTGAGTTACCAACTGATTGGGCTGAAAAGTCACAAGCTTACATTGAAGAGCTACAAGCAAACCCAGCAAACCCAGCAACACGTAAAGCATCACAAAATGCATTAAATGCGTTTGGCCCGTTACTACCAGAATTCATGGGTGGCTCTGCTGACCTTGCAGGTTCTAACTTAACACTTTGGGATGGCTCAAAAGGCCTAGAAGCAAACGATGCTAGCGGTAACTACATTTTCTACGGTGTACGTGAATTTGGTATGTCAGCGATTATGAATGGTATTGCATTGCACAAAGGCTTTATTCCATACGGTGCAACATTCCTAATGTTCATGGAATACGCACGTAACGCAGTACGTATGGCGGCATTAATGAAGCAGCCAAGCATCTTCGTTTACACACACGATTCAATTGGTTTAGGTGAAGATGGCCCAACGCACCAACCGGTAGAGCAAATTGCAAGCATGCGTTTAACGCCTAATCTAGTGAACTGGCGCCCATGTGACCAAGTTGAGTCAGCGATTGCATGGCAACAAGCAATTGAGCGTAAAGATGGCCCAACATCACTGATTTTCACTCGCCAAGGCCTTGAGCAACAAACGCGTACTGCACAGCAGTTAGCTGATGTGAAAAAAGGTGGTTACGTACTTAGCTGTGACGGTGAGCCAGAGCTTATCCTTATTGCAACAGGTTCTGAAGTACAGCTTGCACAAGATGCCGCTGCAGAACTGCGTTCACAAGGTAAAAAAGTACGTGTGGTATCTATGCCTTCAACTGATTTATTTGATGAGCAAGACGCTACGTATAAAGAAAGCGTATTACCAGCAAGCGTAACACGCCGCGTAGCAATCGAAGCGGGCATCGCAGACTACTGGTACAAATACGTAGGCCTAAACGGCGCAGTAGTTGGTATGACGACCTTCGGTGAGTCAGCACCTGCAGGCGAGTTATTCAAGCACTTTGGTTTCACTGTTGAAAACATCGTAAACAAAGCAAACGCCTTGTTCTAAGCTTTAGTCGCTAAAATTTAAAAGCCCGCCCTGTATAACCACAGCGCGGGCTTTTTTATTCCCCCGTAGGTTGAGTAGAACGGAGTGAAACCCAACGCACTCAGAGCTGGTAGCTTTCAGCCATCAGCTGTCAGTTTTAAATACCTCACTGTAAGCGTGAAATTTATTTCGCGTGAAAGTTATGCTTTTTGATTGAATACCAGAAGCCAAATTTAAGTTTTTAAGATGAGAGTTATGCGCCAAAAATTGGATTCACATCCATACTTTTGTGGAGGATACGGATGATCTCGATATTTTAACTGCCGATTTGACGATAAAAGATTACGTGGCTTCCTTGTGGGAATTTCCTATAGCCATCGCGAATCTCGTCACAGGCTTTACCAATGTCAGGGTTTTCGGCTAACAGCCAGAATGAGTCATCAAATTGTTTTAGATAAATGTTTCGCTGTTCACGACCCCAGCGTCGAGAGGTAAACAAGGCTACATCTTTTAAATCAGATTTTGCCTTGTTAGTTAATTGAAAGGGCTTCATTTTCTTTCTTCGTTGTCTAACTCATTGATAAACGAATCAAGGTCATAATCCGCAACTCCACTATTTTCACCTTCAACAAGTAATTGGCGTAAAGTGTTCATTTTCGTCTCCTGGCTTTCAAGTAAACGTAAAGCGGAGCGTATGACTTCACTCGCCGAGCCATAGCGACCACTTTGAATTTGATTTGCTATAAAACTGTCAAAATGGTCACCCAAAGTAATACTAGTGTTTTTAGCCATGATTTAGCCCTTAATACCAATAGATACCTAATTATGGTATCAGTTGAGCTTGGATGCAAGGTATGTAACAAAGCGTTCAAGCCATATTTTTGAACTCAAACTAAAGTAAGAAGGATGTGCTTATCATGCTGATACTCGTGCTAAAGCACGACCTACCACAATTGCACCTTCGGCTTAAAACTGACAGCTTACAGCTATCCCGACTTGATTATTTCTCACCCAGCTCCCCTTGAATGCTAAACCGACAACTGGCACTGTCTGTAACTTAATAATAAAACAACAGGAGTGAGGATGTCTCAGTTTGATAATGTAAGTGTGCTGAAAAAAGCCAATGTGTATTTTGACGGTAAAGTGTCTAGCCGTTCTGTGGTATTTGCTGATGGCAGCACGAAGACGTTAGGCTTTATGCAACCAGGTGAGTTTGAGTTTGCTACGAGCAAAAAAGAGTTGATGGAGCTTAACGGTGGCAGTTGGCAAGTGCTTTTACCCGGTGAGAGCGAATGGCAAACAATGCAAGCTGGAGAGTCATTTACCGTTGATGCAAATGTTACCTTCTTAGTAAAGGTCAGCGAATTTGCTGATTACTGTTGTTCGTATAGTTAACGAGCAGTTGTTAACCTCTCTGAAAAGCCCGTGTGATGCGGGCTTTTGCATATTTTATCCGCAACGCATGATCTAAATCATCTGTGGTTACAATCAATTACTAATTATCTGCAATTTTCGCTTGTGTTAATTCAATTCGCCCCCAATACTAACTGTGAGGTAACAAGAAAAAAGGATACCCTATGAAGATTAATATTTCTGGTCATCATGTTGACGTTACTGAGGCTGTTAGAGCTCATATCAACGAGAAGTTCTCGAAAATTGCTAGCCATTTTCCATCATTAATATCACTCGATATTATTCTTTCAAAAGAGCACAATAAGTATCAGGCTGAGATTAGTACAACCTATGAAGGCGCACGTTTATCAGTAAAAGCTGAAGATGATGTGATGTACCCAGCTATCGCAGGTGCTGCAAAAAAACTTGATGCATCACTTAAACATCGTAAAGGGCAAATGAAAGCCAAACTACACGAAAAGCCGGTCAGTACAACACCGGAAATTGCCCACGAAATCATTCAGGAAATGAACCTGAGCTAATTACAGAGCACTAGCCTAAGCGGCTAGACTTAAAACCAAAAAAGCCAACCGTTGCGAAACGCTTGGCTTTTTTGGTTTTAATATTTAACTATTAGCCGTCAGCCGTCAGCCGTCAGCCGTCAGCCGTCAGATTGAAGTTCCAAAAGTTAGCGAGTTACTAGGGGAAAGAGTAAAGTTAGTGAGTTAGAAAGAGTAAAGTTAGTGAGTTAGAAAGAGTAAAGGGGAAAGTTTGCGAGTTAGAGACGTAGGAGGCGTTTTAACGCCGAATAAAAATGGAGATATTAGATATCAGTCGTTAGAAGTCAGATTAAATAAACAACGGCTTGACAAAAGTGGTAGGCAGTCTAGTGTTGCTAACTTGCTAACTTGCTAACTTGCTAACTTGCTAACTTGCTAACTTGCTAACTTGCTAACTTGCTAACTTGCTAACTTGCTAACTTGCTAACTTGCTAACTTGCTAACTTGCTAACTTGCTAACTTGCTAACTTGCTAACTTGCTAACTTGCTCTGCTTCCAATCTCACACAAAACGCTGTAAGTTGCTTGTTACTAAGAATAAAACACACAAAGCATATGCAAGCAGCAGTATCAAATTGGCAGTCTAAATTAAATGCTTTAGGGCCGGGGATTTTAATGGCTACAGCCGCCATTGGTGGCTCACATCTAGTAGCATCAACACAAGCAGGATCGTTATTCGGCTGGCAGCTATTTTGGCTAATCATAGTAGTAAACCTATTGAAGTACCCATTCTTTCGATTCGGTATGGAGTACACCCTTGCAACTAAACAAAGTTTAGTTGAGGGCTACAAGCAAAAAGGGCCGGGGTATTTCTATAGTTTTATTGCGCTTAATATTGTCGCTGCGGTAGTAAATACTGCGGGGGTTTTATTATTAACGGCCAGCCTGCTGCACTATGCATTACCTGTCACTGTTTCTGTGACCTTATTATGCTGGCTGATTTTAGCTGTGTGTTTGCTTATTTTGTTGCTGGGGCATTTTAAGGCGCTCGATAATGTCTCAAAGCTCATTATGGGGCTGTTAACGGTTACAACTGTGGCAGCGTTGGTAGTGGCAATTAATAATGGTGCTATGGCGCCAGTTGACTATGTGGGTCCGTCGCCGTATGAGCTTGCTATGCTCGGCTTTTTGGTCGCGCTTATGGGCTGGATGCCTGCGCCTATCGAAATATCAGCAATTAGCTCATTGTGGCTAAAAGAAAAACAGCACCAACAACCAGTGACAAAACAACAAGGCTTGTTTGACTTTAATTTGGGCTACTGGCTTACCGCAGCACTTGCGCTCGTGTTTTTCTCGTTAGGTGTGTTAGTGCAATATGGCCAAGCACAAGCTGTGCAATTAGGTGGAGTCGCTTTTGCAAAGCAGCTAATTGATATGTATGCCCTCACTATGGGCGAGTGGGCAAGGCCACTGGTTTCAGGTATCGCTTTTTTATGTATGTTTGGCACCACGCTAACAGTGCTTGATGGCTATGCCAGAACATTAAATGAGTCACATAAACTGCTACCGATTAAACAATCTAAACACAGTTTAAATATGTGGTTATTACTACAAGCATTTGCAGGTATGGCCGTGATTCTATTCTTTAAATCAGCCCTTGGCCCAATGCTTACTTTTGCTATGACCCTCGCTTTTGTAACCACTCCCGTATTTGCATGGCTGAACTTTAGTTTAGTACGCTCAGAACCCAGCATTCATCACTCACCTTTATTACGCACCCTCAGCTGGCTAGGTTTGGTTTATTTAGTGGGCTTTGCGCTGGTGTTTTTAGTTTGGAAACTCGCTTAGTTAGCGAGTTACAAGGGGAAAGAGTAAAGTTAGAGCTGTCAGATTGACAGTTAGCGAGTTACTAGGGGTAAGAGTAAAGTTTTCGAGCTGCTTGACTTAGATAGTGGCCAGTTTAGACTTTCTAGCTTTAACTCAACTCCCTAATCGCATTACTAATCCCATCTAGCGTGAGTGGGTACATGCGGTTGTCCATTAACTGCTTTATAAAATCAATTGATTGATAATAGCGCCAATGTTCAACGGGTTGCGGGTTGAGCCAAGCGACTTTATCAAAGTGATTGGTTATGCGGTTTAGCCAAGCGCTGCCGGGCTCTTCATTCCAATGCTCAACGCTGCCACCGGGGTAGGCTATTTCGTAGGGACCCATGGTGGCGTCACCAACAAAGATCACCTTGTAGTCGCTGGTGAACTTGTTAATCAAGGTCATGGTATCAATTACGTTAGAGTGACGACGTTCGTTGTCTTGCCAAACATGCTCATACAAACAGTTATGAAAATAGTAAAACTCAAGGTGTTTAAACTCGCTGTGGGCGGCACTAAATAACTCTTCGCAGGTATGAATGTAATCATCCATTGAACCACCGATATCAAACAGCATCAATACTTTTACGGCATTATGGCGCTCTGGAGCCATTTTTACATCGAGCATGCCGCCTTGTTTTGCAGTAGCGCGAATTGTTTCGGTTAAATCGAGAGTATCGCTGGCGCCAGTACGGGCAAATTTACGCAGTTTTTTTAGAGCAAGTTTAATGGTGCGCGAGCCGATTTCACGGTCACTATCAAGGTTTCGGTAGCTGCGTTTATCCCATACTTTTACCGCACGGCGATGTCGGTTACCGTCTTGGCCTATGCGAACACCTTCAGGGTTATAGCCATAGGCACCAAATGGCGAAGTACCACCGGTACCCACCCACTTATTACCTCCAGCATGGCGCTTTTGCTGCTCTTCAAGGCGTTGCTTGAGGGTTTCCATGAGTTTATCAAGGCCGCCCATGGCTTGTAATTGCGCTTTTTCTTCTTCGCTTAGGTGCTTTTCAAACTCTTTGCGTAGCCAATCATTAGGCAAGTCGTGTTGCTGTTTTAAACTTTCGAGCAGATCAAGGTCGGCCACGCCACTAAAGTAATCTGCAAAGGCTTTATCAAAACGATCAAAGTGAGTTTCGTCTTTTACCATGATGGTACGCGCCAAATAATAAAACGCGTCAACGTCGGCAAAAATAACCCCTTGCTTGAGCGCATTGATCAAATCAAGTAGCTCTCGCAAACTAACAGGTAAGCGGTATTCGCGAAGCTTGAAGAAAAACGCAATTAACATATTAACGGCGGCTCATAAACGCAAGTTTTTCGACTAAGCTAATGTCTTGCTCGTTCTTTAATAACGCGCCAAACATGGGCATTAAGCCGCCTTTTTGGCTTTTATCATGCAGTGTTTTAGCGTCTATATCTTCGGCCATCAGTAGCTTTAACCAATCAAGCAACTCGCTGGTTGATGGTTTTTTCTTAATGCCATTAACTTCACGTAGATTAAAGAACACCTCAAGTGCTTGGCGAACTAAATCTTGTTTAACGTGAGGGTGATGCACATCGATAATTTGTGCCATTTCTTCACTACTAGGGAAATCAATGTAATGGAAAAAACAACGACGTAAAAAGGCGTCTGGCAGTTCTTTTTCGTTATTTGACGTAATGATCACAATCGGACGTTGCTTAGCAATAACTCGCTCGCCGGTTTCATAAACATGAAACTCCATTTTATCGAGCTCTAGTAGCAAGTCGTTGGGAAATTCAATATCGGCTTTGTCGATTTCATCAATCAATAGCACAGGGCGTTTGTTATGTTGCTCACCATAGGTAAAGGCTTGCCATAATTTCCCTTTTACAATGTAGTTGCTGATATCGTGCACACGCTCATCACCTAACTGGCTGTCGCGAAGACGCGATACCGCATCATATTCATACAGGCCTTGCTGCGCCTTAGTGGTTGATTTGATGTGCCATTGAATTAGCGTAGTGTCTAAGCTTTTTGCAAGCTCCTCGGCCAGCATGGTTTTACCTGTGCCGGGCTCACCTTTTATTAGCAACGGTTTTTCGAGCAAGATCGCTGCGTTAACCGCTTGTTTTAATGAGTTACTGGCAATGTAGTTATCGGTTGAATTAAAAAGCACGATGTCACCTTATCTGGTCTGAGCAGTGATTAATAACGTCATGATGCCACAGTTAGTCGGCGTCTGAAAGGTATGCAAAACGCGGTATTGTTTTACCCTCGACAGTGACGGTTTCTGTAAACATACTAAGCGGGCGTGCCCACATGCCAAATTCGCCATATAGCGCTTGATAAATTACCAGTGGCTCATTCGTTTCGCTGTGGGTGGCAACATATTCAACTTTGTATTTTGGACCTTTGTAATGTTGGTAAATACCGGGTTTGATTGTCATGTGTTTATCTCGCATCTTGGAGTCATTTGGGTATAATTGCAGTTTGCACATTTTACGCTGAAACAAACTGCCTAAACTATGAATTATATTTCGTTAGATGAATACAAAAAAGCCTGGGTTTTTCGTCATAAAGATATGCCGATAAGCAGCGAAGACGCAGCACAAATTAAACCAATGAGCGCTGAACGCGCTGCGGTTTTATGGACTACTATGGTGAGCCGCGAGCATGATCACCCTGACTTTTTTGATAAAACAGATTGGTGCGGCAAAGACGACAGCTTTTCAGAGACCATTAACTGGGAAAGTGCATGGGAAGCTGGCGATGAGCAGTTACCAGAAGAAATCCTTAACCACTTAGAGTGGGAAGCAAACACCACTGTTTATTTTTGCATGGCTCGCGACAACATCATTGAAACCAGCTTTGCTGTTTTTAAACGTTGTTGGCAAAACTTTATGTTTTTAGCTGATGGTAGTTTGCTACTAGGTAAAAAGCGTGATGCAATGGTGCAGTTTTTAGAAACTGGTAATGCAAAATTGGGTAAAAAAGGCGCAGTAAAGTAGCGCTCAATAAACGCTCTATGCTATAAAACAGTCAAGCAATTGTTTTATAAGAGCGCGCATTGTCTAAACCAACTCCACAGAGCGAACACTCGCAACAAGCCGAAATTTGGCAAACTGATGCCGAGAGAGCTTTGTATGCGCAGTTATGTAATGCATTTTATGCTCGTGAGATCCCGCGTTTAGTTGATGAACCTGATACAGCAAGGCTAAAACGTTTATTAGCAAGCCTGCCTTACTATATTGAGCGTTTAGCTATGCGTATTGTCAGTGGTGATGCGCCACTACAGCTCGATTCACAAAATGGCAGTTGGCTTGAAAAACAAAAAACAACGCCGCCTGTTTATAATAAAAAAGACTCAAAAGACTTTTATAGTCAACATGCTAAGCGCGGGTTAATTGTTCCCGTGCTAATTAATGACGAGCAATGTACAACCGTGCGCATAGACAGCTTAGATCAAGTAAGCGACAATAAGGTACATTGCAACGAGCTTGGTTGGTTTGATACTTCCGGTGAATCGCTAGAAAACACGCATATTCAATTGCTTAAGCCTGCAAAGGCGGTGATGGCTGCGGCGTGTTGCGGTCATCAATGGCAATTTAATAAACGCATCACACCTAAGCGTTTGTCATTAAGAGAAATGCTGTTAGCAAGCAATATAAATTGGCGTAATTTAAAACGCCCTTTGACTTAATTTAACCGCGAAGGAGTGTTCAATGCGGGTTTTTCAATTCGCCTTGTTGTGTTTGGCTTTATTTATTCAGTACCGCTTATGGTTTGGCCATAATGGGGTGCAAGACTACACTCGTTTAAAACAAGCGGTTACCTCTCATCAAGACACCAATGCGAAATTATTAAAGCGCAATAAAGTGCTCAAAGCCGATATTGAAGACTTAAAGCTCGGTCAAGAGGGCATTGAAGAACGGGCGCGTAATGAATTAGGAATGATTAAACCTGGCGAAACCTTTATTCGCGTATTACCAGGTCAACAGCAAAATGAACACTAAGCAATCTATCACCGCCATTGTTCCCGCTGCGGGAGTAGGGAGTCGAATGCAGCATTCGGCGCCAAAGCAGTATATTGAACTTGCGGGTAAAACTATTTTAGAACATACCCTAAGTAAACTTGCAGAACTTAACGAATTAAACACCATCAAAGTAGCAATTAGCGATGATGACGGCTACTTTGCTGATTTACCACACATAGATAAGCGTATTGAGCGCGTGTCTGGTGGTAAAGAGCGCGCTGATTCTGTGCTTAACGCCTTGCTATCACTTGCTGGCAACCCACCTGATTGGGTGCTTGTTCACGATGCGGCAAGGCCGTTAGTGTGTCTTGCTGATATTCAGCGTTTAATAACTGAATGTATCGCTGCCAATGAAGGCGGTATTTTAGCGTCAAAAGTAAAAGACACCATTAAGCGCGGTCATACCCACAGTGAGCAAACGGTGCCACGTGATGATTTATGGCAGGCACTCACCCCTCAGCTTTTCCCTTATCAAGCGCTGACTAATGCGCTATCAAGTGCCCTTAAAAATGGTGTGACTATCACTGATGAGGCATCGGCAATTGAATGGGCTAAGCAGCCTGTTAAGCTGGTTGCAGGTCGCAGTGACAACATTAAAATCACCACCCCAGAAGATTTAGATTTAGCAGCATTTTTACTGCAAAAACAACAAAACGAGAGTACCTCATGATTCGAATTGGCCATGGCTTTGATGTACACAAATTTGGCGGCGAAGGCCCGTTGGTAATTTGTGGTGAAAAAATAGATTACCCACAAGGCTTTTTAGCACATTCAGATGGTGACGTTGCTATTCACGCATTGTGTGATGCCATTTTAGGCGCATTGGCAATGGGTGATATTGGCAAGCATTTCCCTGATACTGCGAGCGAATACGAAAATATTGATAGCCGAATTTTACTACGCCACGTGGTTGGGCTTGCTAAAGAGCAAGGTTATATACTTGGCAATGCCGACGTCACGATTGTTGCGCAAGCACCAAAAATGTTGCCACATATTCAAGCTATGCGTGAAAACTTATGCCAAGACCTTGAAGCTGATATTTCACAAGTTAATGTGAAAGCAACAACCACTGAGAAGCTTGGGTTTGAAGGCCGCAAAGAAGGTATCTCAAGCCACGCTGTGGTGATTATGAGCAAACAAAGCGCATGAGCGAGTTAAACTACCTATACGGTAAACCTCTTTCTAAGGCTGACTTTAAAACTCACGCTGAAGACTTCATGGTTGATGAAGATTTAGGTATTGAGTTTACCGGTTCTGGTGAACATGTTTGCTTGCAGGTTGTAAAAAAAGGCGAAAATACTCAGTTTATTGCGAAACGCATTGCCGAAAAAGCGGGGGTATCACCTCGTGATGTAAGTTATGCGGGCTTAAAAGACCGTCATGGCGTGTGTACCCAATGGTTTAGTGTTCCCGTGCCAATTAAGAAGCACATAGAATTTAGCGAACTGAATAACGATCAGTTTTTTGTAATATCGCAACAGCGCCATAACCGTAAGCTCAGAACCGGTTGTCATAAAGGCAATCGCTTTACCATTACATTACGTAATGTAACTGAGCCGCTGGATATTTTGTGCCGTATCAACGCGGTGCGTGCAGGGGTGCCTAATTACTTTGGTGAGCAGCGCTTTGGCCATGGTGGTCACAACCTTGAAATGGCAAAGCGCATGTTTGCTGGAGAGCGTATCCGCGATAAAAAATTGCGTGGCTTAGTTATTTCAGCTGCGCGCTCTTATGTTTTTAATGAAATCGTGAGTATGCGGGTTGCCGAGCATGGCCTTGCGAAAACAATGCACCGCGAAGTGTTTATGCTCAGCGGCAGCAATGCTTTTTTTGAAGACAACATTAGTGATGACAATATTGCGCGCTTAGCGTCTGGCGATATTGTGATGTCGGCACCTATGGTTGGTAAAGGCGAAAAAGGCCTGGCCGAAACCGAAAAAGTGTGGCTCGAACCTTATCAGTCTTGGATAGATGGCCTTAGCGAACTTGGCCTTAAGAATGAGCGTAGAATGTTACGACTTATTCCTGATTCATTAGCTGTTGAAACGATTGATGAAACTACTTTAAAGTTAAGTTTTGGTTTACCAAAAGGCTGTTTTGCTACCGCCCTGCTGCGTGAGCTGGTGGACTATCAAGATGCAAGCCCCAGAGAACAAAAACAAAAGGATGCGTAAATGAAAATCTTATTGAGCAATGATGATGGCGTACATGCTAAAGGGATTGCGGTTTTGTATCATGCATTGACGCAAATAGCAGATGTGACCTTAGTAGCGCCAGATCGTAATTGTAGTGGCGCAAGTAATTCATTAACGCTCATGAATCCACTTCGTGCAACCACCCTTGATAATGGCTTTATTTCGATTAATGGCACGCCGACTGACTGTGTGCATTTGGGAGTTAATGAATTAGTCGAGCAGCAGCCAGATCTAGTGGTTGCAGGAATAAACCACGGCGCCAACCTAGGTGATGATACCTTGTATTCAGGTACAGTAGCAGCGGCCACTGAAGGGCGCCACTTAGGACTGCCGGCGATTGCTGTGTCGTTATGCTCTAAAGAAGGAAATCACTTTGAAACTGCTGCAGCGGTTGCGGTGAGTATTATCAAAGAGTTGGCATCGCACCCGTTACCGAAAGATCAAATCATCAACTTAAACGTGCCAGATATTCCGCTTACTGAGCTAAAAGGAGTTAAGGTAACCCGTTTAGGTTCGCGTCATAAAGCTGAAACCATGACGAAACAACAAGACCCATGGGGCCGTGACATTTATTGGTATGGTACCCTTGGTGCTGAAAGTGATGCAGGTGAAGGCACTGATTTTTATGCCATTAATAATGGTTATGCATCAGTGACCCCGCTTAGTGTTGATATGACGGCGAAAGAGAGCTTACAAGCCGTCGATAGCTGGTTAGCAAATATGGAGATTAATAGTGCTGACTAATTATAATCGCAGTGCACTGGCATTAGCAGAGTTATTGAAACGCGAAGGTGTAGAAGACAGTACTGTGCTTGAAGCGATAGCCTCAACACCCAGACATATTTTTATCGATGATGTTTTGCAACACAAAGCTTATCAAAATACCGCACTGCCAATCGGTCAAGGACAAACGATTTCGCAGCCATATATTGTCGCACGTATGACTGAGCTGCTCCGCTTAGCGGGTGTACGTGATAAAGTGCTCGAAATTGGCACAGGCTCTGGCTACCAAACAGCAATACTGGCAAAAACCTTCTCTAAAGTGTGCTCGGTAGAGCGTATTAAAGCATTGCAATGGCAAGCAAAACGTCGTTTGCATAAGCTTGATTTATATAATGTCACCATGAAACACGGTGACGGTTGGCAAGGCTGGCAGTCGCAAGCTCCGTTTGAGGGGATTATTGTCACAGCAGCTGCGGCTACTATGCCAAAAGGACTTCTGGCACAACTTGCTGATGGGGGCGTTATGATTGCACCTATCGGTGAGCAAGATCAGCAATTAATGATGGTCGTTAGAAATGGCGACACTTTTACAGAACATAAAGTTGCACCAGTACGATTTGTACCTTTGGTACCTGGTGATATTGAATAGGACGTTATACTTTGAAGTTGTTTACTAAGTTATATGATATGGCGCTGGTATGGGCTAAACACCGTCATGCGGAGCGTTATTTAGCAGGGATGAGTTTTGCTGAATCTGTTTTTTTTCCGGTGCCACCGGATGTCATGCTAGCCCCTATGTCGCTTGCTCAGCCAGATAAAGCATGGCGCTTTGCCAGCTTTACGACTATTGCTTCAGTGATTGGTGGTATTTTAGGTTATTTACTTGGCTTTTGGTTATTCGAACCGGTAGTTGAACCGCTGATTGCGCAAATGGGTTGGCAAGCTAAATTTGACACAGCGCTAAGTTGGTTTGAAAACTATGGTGTATGGGTGGTGTTTTTAGCGGGCTTCTCTCCTATACCTTATAAGGTTTTCACCATAGGTGCAGGTTTGATGCAAATGGCATTCTTGCCATTTTTAATTGCCTCGGCAATAGGTCGTGGCGCGCGTTTCTTCTTAGTGTCGGCTTTAATGAAGTGGGGCGGCGTTAAAATGGAGCAAAAATTACGTCAATATGTTGAAGCGCTTGGCTGGGGATTAGTTGTTTTAGTTGTGGTTGCGTACTTTTTACTACGATAACCCGTAAAACCATTAAACTAGTACGATAAGGAGCATTTTACGATGAGCAGGCAGTTAACAGTCTATGTTACTTTGTTTCTTAGTATTTTGCTCTTTGGTTGTACTTCTCGCGAAGCACCGGCACCGGTTAGTAGTTTAGATAATAAAGTTAAACCCGCCACACGCAAAGTAAATATCTCGGGCTCAAAATATGTAGTCAAAAAGGGCGATACTTTGTATTCAATTGCTTTTAGCGCTCAGCAAGATTTTCGAACCCTCGCAAAAATAAACGATATTCCAGCACCTTATACCATCTTCCCTGGGCAGAGTATTTCGCTCACAAAATCGGCACAAAAATCAAAAAAGACGAAAAAATATACGAATTCGAGTAAAAAGTCTACTGTTTCTATACAAAAAAATAACAAAAAATTAAAGAAAGGGCTTGATCAGCCAAAACAACGAGAGTATGTTCAGAAACAAGCCAACAAAATAATTAGTGAAAAAAAGCGTAATTCTAATGCTAAAGTTGTATGGGGCTGGCCTGCAAAAGGTAAAGTCACAAAACGCTTCTCTAACAAAGAGAATGGCTTTAAAGGATTACAGATCACTAATAAACAAGGGGCTTCTGTTTTAGCTGCTGCACATGGAACTGTGGTATACGCGGGCAACGCATTGAGGGGATACGGTAATTTAATCATATTGAAACACAATGATGATTACCTAAGCGCTTACGCGCACAATTCAAAGTTGCTTGTAAAGGAAAAACAGGAAGTAAAGGCAGGGCAGAAAATAGCAGAAATGGGCAGTTCAGACTCTTCGGTTACGGCTTTGAGATTTGAAATTCGTTATCGGGGTCAAGCAGTCAATCCTGCTAAGTATCTACCTTAGCCATTTAGGGTATTGATAAAGTGATTTAGCTCAATCACATATTTGCTCGGGAGGACGCTTATGGGTCACACAGCAAAACTAGAGAAAAAAACTGACGCGATTGACGATAAATTTGATGACACGGTAGTCGAAGAAGAGTCTTCTGAATTACTTGAAGAAGTCGACAACGAAGATGAAATTTTTGCAAAAGAAGAAGTTGCCAAGAATTTAGATGCTACGCAGCTGTATCTTGGTGAGATTGGTTTTTCTCCGCTGCTAAGCGCAGAAGAAGAAGTTTATTTTGCTCGAAAAGCACTGAAAGGCTGCGAAGCCTCTCGCAAGCGAATGATTGAAAGTAATTTACGTTTAGTGGTGAAAATTGCCCGCCGCTATAACAACCGTGGCCTTGCGCTACTAGACCTTATTGAAGAAGGTAATTTAGGCCTTATCAGAGCCGTTGAGAAATTTGACCCAGAACGTGGTTTTCGTTTTTCAACTTATGCAACTTGGTGGATACGTCAAACCATTGAACGTGCCATCATGAACCAAACACGTACGATTCGTTTACCTATTCACGTGGTTAAAGAGCTTAATGTTTATTTAAGAACAGCCCGTGAATTAACGCAGAAACTTGACCATGAACCAACCGCAGAAGAAATTGCAGAGTGCTTAGATAAGCCAGTTGAAGATGTCACTAAGATGCTGCGTTTAAACGAAAAAATCACCTCGGTGGATACACCTATCGGCGGTGAAAATGACAAAGCGTTATTAGATATTATCGCCGATGAAAAAGACTATGGTCCAGAAGGCGAAGTACAAAATAATGACATCAACAAGCACATTGTTGATTGGCTTGGAGAGTTAAACCCGAAACAGCGTGAAGTACTTGCTCGTCGTTTTGGTTTACTAGGCTATGAGCCATCAACCCTTGAAGATGTTGGTCGTGAAATTGGCTTAACACGTGAACGTGTAAGACAAATTCAAGTGGAAGCATTACGTCGCTTAAAAGACATTTTGCAACACGAAGGTTTAAGTACAGATAGCCTATTCGACCAATTCACCTGATTTGACAACAATGAATACCTGATCAAGGGTATCGAACCCACGGGTTCAGAACACACAAAAAAGCTGACATTACGTCAGCTTTTTTTATAGCTCTTTTATTGCACTACAGTAAATCTTTTAATTGATACAGTAGTTGGTGTGCTTGTCTTGGCGTTAAGCTGTCTGGATCAAGCTGTTTTAAGGTTAATTCAAGCTCAGAAGGCTCATCATCAAAACTTAACGTTTGCTGTTGCTGCTCAATAGGAGCAGTAACAGATTGATGGTTCTCAAGCATTTTAAGCTTTTGTTTTGCTTGTTGGATCACCGCTTTTGGTACACCAGCCAAGGCAGCAACTTGTAAACCAAAGCTCTTGCTTGCTGCACCTTCAAGCACGGTATGCATAAAGGCAATGGTGTCGTTGTGCTCAATGGCATCAAGGTGCACATTTACCAGCCCTGTTTTTTGTTCGGCCAGTTCGGTTAGCTCAAAATAGTGGGTGGCAAATAAGGTTTTAGCGGCAATTTTTGATGCTAAGTAATCAGCCGTTGCATAGGCAAGCGATAAACCATCATAGGTCGAAGTACCGCGACCAATTTCATCCATCAGGACTAGTGATTGCGCTGTGGCGTTATTTAAAATTGTTGCTGTTTCGGTCATTTCAACCATGAAGGTTGAGCGTCCTGATGCTAGGTCATCACTTGCGCCAATACGTGTAAAGATACGGTCAATATTACCAATCTCTGCACTATCAGCAGGAACGTAACAACCAATGTGAGCCATTAGAACAATAAGTGCAGTTTGGCGCATATAGGTCGATTTACCACCCATATTTGGACCTGTGATAATGAGCATTTTACGGTCGTTATTAAGCTCCACAGGGTTAGCTATAAACGGGTCTTTCATTACCTGTTCTACCACTGGGTGGCGACCCTGTTTAATACTGATATTATCGTTATCGCACAGTGTTGGCTTAGCATAATTGAGCGCTTGCGCACGTTCAGCTAAATTGTTCAGTACATCTAAATCTGCTAAAACAGCTGCCATTGTTTGTAACTGCTCAATGTGCGGAGCAATAAACTCAAATAGTTGCTCGTAAAGCTGTTTTTCAAGCGCTAGCGCTTTTGACTGGCTACCAAGTACTTTATCTTCGTGTTCTTTAAGCTCAGGAATAATATAACGCTCATTATTTTTTAGCGTTTGACGGCGAATATAATCCGCAGGAACTAAATGTGAATTAGCACGGCTTACTTCAATAAAAAAGCCATGCACCTTGTTATAGCCTATTTTTAAGGTGCTAATGCCTGTGCGTTCACGCTCACGCTCTTCAAGCTTTTCGAGAATATCGGTAGCACCTTGGCTTAGGGCACGCCATTCATCAAGCTCACTGTTATAACCTGGGGCAATAACACCCCCATCACGAATAAGCACCGGTGGGGTTTCGATGACAGCACGTTCTAGTAAGTCTTGTAGCTCAGGTAATTGCTGCGACTTTGCAATAATTTGGCTAATACGCGGATCGTTGGCGTCCAAAAGTAATTCGTGTAATGGTGCCAGAGCTTGCAGTGCACTACGTAGGCGCGTTAAATCACGCGGGCGTGCTGTGCAAAGTGCTAGGCGTGCAATAACACGCTCAATGTCGCCAATTTGCTTTAATGACTCTTGTAGCTCACCACATAATTGCGCATCGATAATTGCACTAATTGCGTTTAGTCGAGAGTTGAGCTCTGTTTTGCTGCGCACAGGGGTATGAATACGACGCTTTAATAAGCGTGAACCCATAGCTGTGGCTGTTTTATCAAGTACTTGTGCAAGTGTGTTTTCGTAACCGCCCGATAAATTAACAGTTAGTTCAAGGTTTTTACGAGTTGCTGCATCTAAGATCACCGCGTGTTCGTTTTGCTCAAGGGTGATTGCACGAATATGCGGCAGGGCTATGCGCTGAGTGTCTTTTACGTATTGCATTAAGCAGCCTGCAGCCACTAAAGCCGCGTGTGCTTTGTCTACTCCAAAACCAACTAAATCTTTGGTGCCAAATTGGTCACACAGTAAATGCTGGGCTGTATCTAAATCAAACTCCCATTCCGGGCGACGACGTGCGCCTTTGATATGTTCAATTAAATGCACATTTGCAAATGTTTCACTATAGAGCAGCTCAGCAGGGGCTAAACGCTGTAATGTTGAGCTAAATGCTTCGTCGGTATTAACTTCTAACACATTGAATCTGCCAGAGTTAATATCTAAATAAGCAATACCATATAAGCCTTGTTTACTTTGCCAAACGCTGGTTAGCAAGTTGTCTTGGCGTTCTTGTAATAGCGCTTCGTCAGAAATTGTGCCTGGTGTAACAATACGTACAACTTTTCGCTCAACAGGGCCTTTGCTAGTCGCTGGGTCACCAACTTGTTCACAAATAGCTACTGACTCACCCATTTGTACAAGGCGAGCTAAATAGTTTTCGACTGCGTGATAGGGTACGCCCGCCATTGGAATGGGGTCGCCACCGGCTTTACCTCGATGGGTTTGAGAAATATCAAGAAGTTGCGCTGCACGCTTGGCATCATCAAAGAAAAGTTCGTAAAAGTCGCCCATACGATAAAACAATAAAATATCCCGATGCTCGGCTTTTATTTTTAGATACTGCTGCATCATAGGGGTTTGTTGTTTTATAGTGTGCGGTGCATAAAGATCAAACGACATGTATTTACCCAAAGGCTGAATATGGAATTACATCAAGAGATTAAAACACTTGCTGCGAAATTAGGAGCTATTTTAACGGATAAACGCTTATGGATCACTACCGCAGAATCATGCACTGGTGGTGGAGTGAGTTATGCACTAACCGATACCCCAGGCAGCTCTAATTATATTGACCGAGCGTTTGTCACTTATAGTAACCAAGCAAAACATGAGCTCATTGGCGTTAGCGAGCAAACCTTAAACAGCTTTGGTGCGGTGAGTGAGCAAACCGTTGTTGAAATGGCATCGGGGGCAGCAAAAGCTGCAAATGCAGATATCGCAATAGCTATTTCGGGGATAGCAGGCCCCGGTGGTGGAACACTGGATAAACCTGTGGGATTAGTATGGTTTTGCATTCATTTTGCTGGTCAAAACTACCCAAGTCAGCAAGTTTTCTCTGGCGATCGAGCTGAAGTTAGACTGCAAGCCATTGTTTACTCATTAAAAAATATAATTGAATTGATAAAATCTGAAAATTAGCTTGATACTGTGATTTCATACAGTATACTGTCTGCATTAGCCGGATTTGGAGAACAGAATGAACGATAACAAACAAAAAGCCTTAGACGCTGCTTTATCACAAATTGAGCGTCAATTTGGTAAAGGCTCAATTATGAAACTGGGCGACAATAAAGCCCTAGATATTGAAGCAATTTCAACTGGTTCACTAGGTATCGATATCGCACTAGGTATTGGTGGTTTACCTACGGGTCGTATTGTTGAAGTGTATGGTCCTGAATCATCAGGTAAAACAACGCTTACTTTACAAGTTATCGCTGAAGCTCAAAAGCAAGGTAAAACTTGTGCATTCGTAGATGCTGAGCACGCTCTAGATCCTGTATACGCACAAAAATTGGGTGTAAACATTGATGACTTACTTGTTTCTCAACCAGATACTGGTGAGCAAGCATTAGAAATCTGTGACATGTTAGTTCGTTCAAGTGCAGTTGATGTTGTGATTGTTGACTCGGTAGCAGCTTTAACACCTAAAGCTGAAATCGAAGGTGACATGGGTGACTCACACATGGGTCTACAAGCTCGCTTAATGTCACAAGCTTTACGTAAGCTTACAGGTAACATCAAGCGTTCAAACACACTTTGTATTTTCATCAACCAAATCCGTATGAAAATTGGTGTTATGTTTGGTAATCCTGAAACAACAACAGGTGGTAACGCACTTAAATTCTACTCTTCAGTACGTATCGATATTCGTCGTATTGGTTCTGTGAAAGAAGGCGACGAGGTTGTTGGTAACGAAACTCGCGTTAAAGTTGTTAAGAACAAGGTTGCTCCGCCGTTTAAACAAGCTGAGTTCATCATCATGTATGGCGAAGGTATTTCGAAACAAGGCGAGTTAATTGACCTAGGTGTTAAGCATAAGATTGTTGAAAAGTCAGGTGCTTGGTACAGCTACAATGGCAGCAAAGTTGGTCAAGGTAAAGCAAACTCAATTAAGTTCTTAAAAGACAACCCAGAGATCGCAGATGAGATCGAAGGTAAGTTACGTGAGATGCTATTACTTCAGGCAACAGAACAACCAGAAGATGGTGAAGATGCAGGCCTATTAGCTGAAGACGAGCTATAAACATCGCAAAAGAGTACAGTTAAGCGTGATTTGACCCGCACTTAACATAAAAAAGACCGCTACACAGTTAGCGGTTTTTTTATGGGTGAAAGTTAGCGAGAGTAAAGTTAGCGAGAGTAAAGTTAGCGAGAGTAAAGTTAGCGAGAGTAAAGTTAGCGAGAGTAAAGTTAGCGAGAGTAAAGTTAGCGAGAGTAAAGTTAGCGAGAGTAAAGTTAGCAAGGGGAAAGTTAGAAAGGGTAAAGTTAGCAAGGGGAAAGTTACAGGCATTATCGAGTGTTCTGACAGCTAAAAGCGAAACGAAACCATTGAATACCACCAACAATGTAGTGATTAAACGCGATATAAAATCGCTGCTACAAACTACTGCCTGCTCCTGTAACGGCGGTTTGCACCGCTTCAAAACGCTTTACTCTCGCTAACTTTACTCTTGCAACTCTTTCATGAAAAAGCCGCATATGATGCGGCTTTTAATGTACTTAAAGCTTAAAACTGGTTGTTTTATAAAATTATAGTTGCCAGTTGAAAGACACTGAGTAGTTACGCGGTGCGCCGTAATAACCTTGAGCCCAGAAAAGACTGTGGATGTACTTTTCGTTGGTCACGTTATTAACGTTTAAGTTAACACTCATATTGTCGTTAATATCATATGTTGCCATTAGGTTTAATAGGCCGTACGCATCTTGCGTTGTGGTAATAAGTGCAGCATTTGTTGCCGCATCACGCACTTGTACGCGCTTTGTATCGTCTTGCCAACGATAGTTTAGGCCAAAGGTTAAACCATCAATCTCAGGCACTTTATGAGTTACAGCAAGTTTGAACTGGTTTTCAGGTGTGTAGTCTTTTACTAACTCATCACCATCAATGTTTAGATTACTGTAGCTGAAGCTTGCACTTAGTGTTTCGTTGATTTGACCACTAAGCTCTACTTCAATACCGTCGCTGTTAATACCATCTGCGCCATAGTAGCGAGTGTCGTCAGGTAATGAATCAGGGATAGCAACGGCAAGGCCAACTTGTTTAGCATCAAAGTAGGCAAGAGTTACAAATAAATCGTCATCAAGTAGCTGAGCTTTCACACCAATTTCACTGCTTTTACCTGTGATTGGATCTAAGTAATCGCCATTGATGTCACGCTCTGTTTGCGGTACGAAGGTTTCTGTGTAGCTTGCATAAGTTGAGAAGCTTTCGTTGATATCATACACAGCACCGAAGTAAGGCACAGTTTGGTCGCTATCTTTGTCTTTTGCAACGCCGTAAGAGGCACCTTCAGTTTCCCAATTTACTTGGCTCACACCTGCTAAAATGCTGAATGCGTCAGTTGCACGAATGCGTGTTGAAATATATGCAGAGCGTTGACGGCTAGTGATATCAGCACCTGTTAAACCATCAGTAAGTGTTGGTACTGGCGCAACACCGTCCCAACCACCTAGCTCAGGCATTGCAGGGAAACCATTGCCTGTAGTGTAGTCATACAATGATTTATCTTTGTTATCCATATCTGCTTGGTTTACACCAAACGACAGATCATGTTCCATACCAAATAAATCAAATTTACCTGTTGCGTAGATATCTAAAATGTCGTGCTTATCTTTGTGGTCATATTCACTGGCATAACCAGTTAGGCCAAGACCTGTTTCTCTGTCTGGTGTGCCGTAAACATAGAAAAGCTCAGAATCTTGCTCATTTTCTAAGTGCGCGTAGCTTGCTTTTAAGAACCAAGTATTGGTGATTGCTTGCTCAATTGATAAGAACAGCTGCTCAGTTGTGTTATTCCAGTATGACCAATCAGACGCTGTGCTAGTTGAAGCGTCAAAGTTTGTTGCTGAACCATCGCTGTAATAAAGCGGTAAGGCACCCCACAGTGGGCTATCAGCATCTTTCTTTTGATTTACATAGTTTGCAGTTACTACTGTGCTGTCAGTTAGCTGGCCTTCGTAGGCTAGGTAATAAATTGTTTTATCTTGCTCGTAACGGTCAAGGTATGACTCAGTTTTGTGCTTGGTGAATACCGCACGTACAGCGTGGTTTTCGTTGATAGCAGTTGAAGCGTCAAGCTCTAAACGCTTATTGTCCCAAGAACCATACGATACAGACGCATTTACTTGCGTTTGATAAGTAGGGCGCTTTAGAACCATGTTGACTGTTGCTGATGGGTTACCAGCACCTGTCATTAAACCATTGGCACCACGTACAATTTCAACACTATCGAAAATAGAAGTATCTAGTGTACCTTGTATTGAACCGTTGTCTTGCGGCATACCCATGCCATTAACTTGGAAGTTGGTGATCTCAAAACCACGAGCTTTAAAATAAGTACGGTCAGTTTCGATTTGCTCAACAGTGACGCCCGGTGTACTTTCAAGTACAGCGTTTAGATTATCGAGTGAGAAGTCATCCATTAACGCACGTGAAACAACAGAGATTGACTGTGGTGTTTCTTTAATTGTTAGCCCTAATTTGGTTGCTGACTGTGCTTCTTCAGTGATGTAGTTTTTATGATGCTGGCCATACACGGCAATTTTTTCAATTGCTTGTTCTTCTTTTTGTTGTTCTGCAAAAGCGTGGCCACTTAAAAGTGCTGAGGTCACAAGGCTTAATTGAGATAAGCGCAAAAATTTTGTTGATGACATGCAAAGTTCCAATTAGTTCAATGAATAGTGAAATTAATGCGTAATTTAATCTAAATGAAAATAATTTGCAATTAAGGTTTTCTGTTTAAGTGAATAAT
>NZ_JAKEVM010000060.1 GCF_022398475.1 Pseudoalteromonas shioyasakiensis
GTTATTTATCTTGCGATAAGCTGTAAACGTACGCTGTTAATAAGTGAACTTTATCTTCACCTAAAATGTCTTTCCATGCTGGCATTACACCGGCGCGGCCATTGATTAGTGTTTCTTCAACAGCACGTTTAGAACCACCGTATAACCAGATGTTATCTGTTAGGTTAGGTGCACCAAATGGTAAATTGTGTGCAACTGAACCTTTACCGTCAGCACCGTGACACGCAGCACACATTGCAAACTTAGCAGCACCTGCAGCAGCGTCTTTTTGGTTAACAGTACGGCCTGAAAGGCTAAGTACGTGAGCAGTCATTTCTTTAATGCCTTGCTCGCCAAGTGCATCACCCCAAGGTGGCATCGCAGCAACACGACCGTAAAGAAGTGTTTCTTTGATCTTGTCTGGTGTACCGCCGTATAACCAATCGTTATCCGTTAGGTTAGGGAAGCCTTGACCACCACGTGCATCTGAACCATGACATTGTGCACAGTTTTGTGAGAATAAACGTTGACCAATCTCAAGCGCTTTTTCATCTTTAACTAGTGTTTCAATATCTTGTTTTGCGAATGACTCAAAGATTGGGCCAAAACGCTCATCAGCAGCGATAAATTCTTGGTCTAATTGAACGTTCTCACCGTTAGCTAATGCTTGTTCAGTCGCTTCTTTAGACTCAGCTAAAGAAGTAATACCTTGGTTAGAACTTGTCCATTTACCTAAACCTTCCCAGTTACCTAAACCTGGGTAAGCAGCAAGGTAGTATACAGACCAAATGAATGTCGCGAAGAACATGTAAGTCCACCATTTTGGTAGTGGGTTGTTTAGTTCTTCAATGCCGTCAAACTCGTGACCACAGCTTTCGCCTTCTTTAACACCTGTGTAGTTTTTTAAGTTCCACAGAAGTAGGCCGAAGATGATAGCAAGACACGCTAGGGTTAATACGATAACCCATATACTCCAAAAGCTAGTCATTTCTCAGACTCCTTTTCCTCGTTAGAGATTGTGTTGTTGTGTTTTTTTTCATCTTCAAATATGGCATTTGCAGCGTTATCAAATCGGCTTTTGCTACGCTTGCTGTATGCCCATACAACAATCACAATAAACAGTACTAAAATTACCAGAGTCAAAATGCCTCTGTATGTTCCGTAATCCATAATAATTACTTCAAGTGTGTGCCAAGCTGTTGTAAGTAAGCGATTAGAGCTTGCATTTCAGTTGCGCCTTCACCATTGTTCATGGCTTCGATTTTCGCAATGTCAGCTTTTAGCTCTTCGTCGCTTCCGTAACCTTTACCGTCGTAACGGTCGCTTGCTTTGTCGATTCCGAAGCTATCACGGAATACTTGAAGCTTTTTAAGTGTATGGGTCGTATCGACTCTGTTTTCGTCTAACCAAGGAAACGCTGGCATGTTTGACTCAGGAACCACAGCACGTGGGTCCATTAAGTGAGCATGGTGCCAATCGTCTGAGTAACGCTCACCAACACGAGCTAGGTCAGGACCAGTACGCTTAGAACCCCATTGGAATGGGTGATCCCATACTGACTCACCAGCTACAGAGTAGTGACCGTAACGCTCAACCTCGTCACGGAAAGGACGAATCATTTGTGAGTGACAGTTGTAACAACCTTCACGCACGTAGATATCACGACCTTCCATTTCTAACGCTGTAAGAGGGCGTAAGCCATCAACAGGTTTAGTCGTATCGTCTTGGAACATTAGTGGAGTAATCTCAACTAACGCACCAAAGCTGATTGCAAAGACAGTCAAGATAGCCATTAGGCCAACGTTCTTTTCGACTATTTCGTGTTTGTTTTGTGAATTATTATTGCTCATCGTGCTACTCCATTATGCCAATTGTGCGTCAGCGTCTAATTGAAGCGAATCTTTCTTCGCTGCAATAGTACGATAAACGTTGTAAGCCATAATTAGCATACCTGTTACGATGAATACACCGCCTAGGAAACGCATGATATAGAACGGATACGAAGCTTCTAATGACTGTACAAAGCTGTACATTAACGTACCGTCTGAGTTTACTGCACGCCACATTAGACCTTGCATTACACCTGAAATCCACATTGCTACGATGTATAGAACAACACCAACAGTGTGTAACCAGAAGTGCGTGTTAACTAGTTTAACACTGTACATACGGCCTTGTGAGAATAGTGCAGGGATTAGGTGATAGATAGCACCGATAGAAATCATTGCAACCCAACCTAGTGCACCTGAGTGTACGTGACCTACAGTCCAGTCAGTGTAGTGAGAAAGCGCGTTAACTGACTTAATAGCCATCATTGGGCCTTCGAACGTAGACATACCGTAGAAAGATAGAGAAACAACTAAGAAACGAAGTACTGGGTCAGTACGTAGTTTATGCCATGCACCAGATAACGTCATGATACCGTTGATCATACCACCCCAAGATGGAACGAATAGGATTACTGACATAACCATACCTAAGCTTTGCGTCCAGTCTGGAAGCGCAGTGTAGTGTAGGTGGTGAGGACCTGCCCAGATGTATAAAGAAACAAGAGCCCAGAAGTGAACTACCGATAAACGGTAAGAGTAAACAGGGCGACCTGCTTGTTTTGGTACGAAGTAGTACATCATACCTAAGAAACCAGCAGTTAATAAGAAACCAACAGCGTTGTGACCGTACCACCACTGAACCATTGCATCTACAGCACCTGCGTAGATAGAGTATGATTTAGTTAGTGAAACTGGAATTGCCATGCTGTTTACAATGTGTAAAACGGCAACAGTAATGATGAAACCAGCATAGAACCAGTTCGCAACATAGATGTGCGATACTTTACGCTTGATTAACGTACCAAAGAATACAACTGCGTAAGTTACCCAAACAACGGCGATAAGAATATCGATTGGCCATTCAAGTTCAGCGTATTCTTTTGAGCTGGTGATACCTAGCGGTAAGGTAATCGCTGCTAGTACGATAACAAGTTGCCAACCCCAGAAGGTGAAGGCTGCTAGTTTATCTGAGAAAAGGCGCGTTTGACATGTACGTTGTACGACGTAATAAGACGTCGCAAAAAGTGCACTTGTACCAAATGCGAAAATTACTGCGTTCGTGTGTAACGGACGTAGTCGAGAGTAAGTTAACCATGGTGTATCAAAGTTAAGTGCTGGCCAAGCTAATTGGGCAGCAATCAGAACCCCAACACTCATGCCAACGATGCCCCAAATCACTGTCATAATAGCGAATTGGCGTACAACTTTATAATTGTACTCAGTTTGTGATGCTACTGTTTGGCTCATTTTCTGGCTTCCGCTGCAATAAATGCGTTTTAGAAATGAATTACCCACTTTTATACAAAGTGGGGCCTACTATTACTTCACAAGCGTGTTACCTAAAGCCAACTTAGCGGTGCTAGCTTCAGAAAACAAACTCGAGAAACCCTTATTTTTGCGATGGAAATGATAAAATTTTTGACCTTAAAAAGATAGGTCAATTGCATAAAATTATGACATCAATCAAATTTTAGCGCTTTGTTGGTTATTTTTTGTCAGAGATTGTATTTTTATTAGCTTATTCCATCTAGCATGGTTGTCTTTTCGCGGGTAGCTCACTAGTATCCGCTTTTATTTTATACAGGCAAATAGAGTGCGAACTAGTTTATTACCCGTTTTCCTTTTCAGTGTATTTTTAGCTGCATGTGATAGCCAAAGTATAGAAGAGGGCAGCACAAGTACAAGTTGTGAGAACAATAGTCACTGTTATTACCCTAATAATGCAGAAGTTTGGCTGAGCAACCCAGATGTCAGCCCTGAGTTGCCTTTTGCAATCAACCTAAAGCTGCCGAAAGATGCTAAAAACCTCTCTGCAAAACTTGAAGGGGTCACTATGTATATGGGTTTTATTCCACTGCAGTTTAAACAGACAGGGCAAGTTTGGGTTGCTGATACTATGGTTGGCGCATGCTCTGAGCCTGTAATGACCTGGAAAATGATGCTCACTTATACTACTGGTGACAATCAACCACAAACTTTGCTTTATTATTTCGATTCACTGCAAACTCGATAACATCTTCCCTTATTTATTGTTGATCACAGCTTTTGATTATTTAAAAGCTGTGATTTATGTCATTCCTTCGTCATCTTTTTCTACTTTAATGTTCTTTATTAGTCGTATCTTTATACGGTATTGCAAACTGACGGAACAAAACCAAGAAATCATTCTCTAATACACTGTTTAACGGACTAACTTTGTCTATTTAGTTAATTTTAGTGAATAACTATGGTTAGCAGTCTTACCAAGCTTTTACGGTTTTTATAACGTTGTGTGATCAACTTGTAAAAATTTCATTTGTAGCACTAATCGGCCTTTAGTTACACTTGATTACAAAGTGCGTGCAATTGATTTCAATCGTGTTTTTTTTGCTACTTAATAATGTTAGCTTGCTGATGTGGCAGTGTTTTTTTCTGTTAACATTGATACATCGTGAAACCTTATTACCCAAAATGGATACGCTATTTTGGGGTTGTTTTTTCTTTAACCTGTCATTCAGTTTTCGTTCAGTTAACTGAGCCTAAGTTGCCCTCCGCTGACTCGTGATTCTAATAATAACGAGCGCTACCTGACTAAAGGTAAATTTCCAACAAGTAGGGTTTTCACATGAAAAAATCAATTCTTGGTTTAGCTGTTGTTTCAGCAATCCCAATGTTCTCAAGCATGCAAGTTTTAGCTGCTGATGATGCAGCAGAGTCTATTGAAAAAATTCAAGTTACAGGTTCTCGCATTAAGCGTACCGATATGGAGACGTCTAGTCCTGTAACTTTAATCGGCGCAGATGACATCAAAGCAATGGGTGCATCAAGCATCGATGGCGTTCTACAAAAAATGACTGCAGCAAGCGGTGCGATGACTAACCCTGCTGTTAACAACGGTTCAGGCGGTAACGCACGTGTTGACCTACGTGGTTTAGGCGCACAACGTACTCTAGTACTAGTAAATGGTCGTCGTATGATCAACTCTGGTACTGGCGCAGCATCTACTGTTGACTTAAACACAATCCCAGTATCAATGATCAAGCAAGTTGAAGTACTAAAAGACGGCGCATCTGCTGTATATGGTACTGACGCGGTAGCTGGTGTTGTTAACATCATCTTAAAAGACGACTTCGAAGGTCTAGACATGAACCTTAACGGTGCTATCACTGGTGAAGGCGATGCAGACGAAACGTCTTTCGATATCACAATGGGTTCAAGCTTTGACCGTGGTAACGTTGTAATTGGTTTACAATACACAGACCGTGGCGACGCTTCTCAAGCAGACCGTGATTTCTCTGATTGTCCAATCGAAGAAGATTACGAAAACGGTAGCTTCTACTGTGGTGGTTCTTCTTACACGCCTTTCGGCCACGTTTGGGCTGAAAATGCAAGCTTACAAGGTCAAGCAGACGGCGAGTGGCACGACTTCACTTCAGCAGGTGATGCTTACAACTACTCAGCAACAAGCTACCTTTACACGCCAATGCGTCGTTTAAACCTAACAGGTATCGGCCATTTTGACGTAACTGATGAAACGCGTTTAGTTTCTGAGTTCACTTACTCTAAGCGTTGGTCAACTCAACAAATGGCTCCACAGCCAGTATGGTTTGACTTCACTTACGATGCGGACACAATGGGTGACTCACTTCTTTCTCACGGCGTAGCTGACGGTGAAGACATCTCTTACGGTCGTCGTATGACTGACGTAGGTCCTCGTGGCTATGAGCAAGTTGTTGACACTGTACGTGCAGTAATCGGTCTTGACGGTGCATTTGACAACGGTTGGGGCTGGGATACTTCAGTAGTATTCGGTCGTAACGACTCAGTTGACCGCGCAACTAACCTACTTAACATGGGTTCAATCCAAGACGCAATCGAAGAGGGTACTTTCAACCCACTTAACCAAGCTGATTGGTCAGGTAGCAACCTTGCACAGTACAACTACACTGAAAACAACTCAGGTGGTAGCCAATTATTAGTTCTTTCTGCTGGCCTTAACGGTGAAGTAATGGAACTTCCTGCTGGTTATGTTGGTTTCGCTGCTGGTATCGAGCGTCGTGAAGAAAAAGCATGGTACGTTCCAGATTCACTAACTTCACAAGGTCTTGCAAATGACCCACGTGTTGAACCAACTGGTGGTCGTTTTGACGTAAACGAAGCTTACGTTGAATTCGCTGTTCCACTTCTAGCTGACGCACCATTTGCTCAAATGGTTGACTTAAGCGCTGCTGTTCGTGCATTCGATTACAGCACATTTGGTTCAGATGAAACTTGGAAATTAGGTCTAACTTGGCGTGTAAACGACGAACTAATGCTACGTGCTGTTCGTTCAACTGCATTCCGTGCTCCTACAGTATCTGAGCTTTACCAAGGTAAATCACCTTCATTCGAACAAGTTAACTTCCCTGGTGCACAAGACCAAGCTGAAGTAACTGTTGGTGGTAACGATCAATTAACGCCAGAGCTTGCTGATACAGTAACTGCTGGTTTCGTATACGCTCCAGAATGGTTCGACGGTTTCTCAATGACTGTTGACTACTACGAAATCGAAATTGAAAACTCAATTTCAAGCGTAAACAACCAGTACATCGTTGAAAACTGTCTTGATGCTTCTACTGGTGCATACAAGAACCAAGATACTGCTCTATGTCAGTCTTCTGCAATCAACTTCAACCAAAGCACTGGTCGCATTAGCTTCAACAACCAATTACAAAACATTGGTAATGAATCTACTAAAGGTTACGACGTAAACTTCAAGTATGCATTTGAAGCTGCAGGTCTTAACTGGCGCACAGGTCTTGATGTAACAATCCTTGATGAGTACATCGTTGATTCAGGCACAAGCACAATCGATTACACAGGTCTTGTAACTTCAGGTATCGGTAGCTACGCGAAAGTTAAGTCTAACTTCACTCTTAACGCGTCTGGCGACAACTGGGATGCACAATACCAAGCACGTATGATCGACGGCCTAGACAGCTACGCATGTCTTGCTGACGACAGCGAGTGTCTAGTACCAAGCGTTGGTACTGTTGTATACCACGACATCAGCGGTTCATACATCCTGAACGACACAGTGTCATTCTCTGCAGGTGTTAACAACTTATTCGATAAGCAAGCACCTTACTACTCAGGTAACAATGACTCAAACACTGACCCGTACACATACGATGTACTAGGTCGTCGTTTCTTCGCTGGTATGAACATCAAGTTCTAATCTAGTTTGAAATGATTACTAAGGCCCAGTTTTTACTGGGCCTTTTTTATTGTCTGAAAGCCTATCAACGCGTAAACTATAGAGGTACTTTTAACAAACGAGGTGATATTGCTTAAACAAGACGAAAACTTATCTTTTATTATTGAGCCTGAGCTTAAACCACGCACAGAGCAACGACTCGACCTGTATTTCTCCATTCCGAATGAAATGAGTGTTAACCCACAAACACTGAGCGAAGAATCATTCTTTAATAATAACTTTAAATCGCACCTTGCGTATAACGCTAACAACATTCACTTACCCTTAGTTAGAAGCCGCTTTGTTAGTAAAAACAAAGGTGAACAGCAAGATTATCGGCAAAACTTAAACTTATATTGTTATCAAGTTCGACTCGCGCTGAATGCCGATATTAAAGACACCCTAAAACACCAAGAAGCCGATGAGTTTTACCCTGCAGCCATTGAGTTGTGCGAGCAAACCAAAGGCTTGTTGAAAAAACTAAGACGCTACACCCCAGATGACGAAAAGCTACTGCCATTTTATAAAAACGCCGATAACTACTTAAGCTGGCATGTAGAGCAGTCATTTTTGAAACTACTGGATGAAGGGCCGCGCAGTAGTGATTTTGCAAAAGAGCGCAGTGAGCTATTAGAGTTTTGCAAAAATGAAAACAGTTACCGTGACGAGCAAGAATATAACTCGCAATCAACACTTGAAGATGCCAACCGTATCACCAACAAAATGCGCCTATTACAACGCTTGATTGAGCATGGAGTGGTGCTTACACGTAGCACGCGTCACTTAAACAGTTATTTAAAACGTATGGTAAAGGGCACGGTGACCGCTGTGATCATGGCCTTTGTGATGTTGGTTGTGTTAAATGCTCGCTCAAACTTTACCGAAGTAACAGCGACGTTGATTTTGATCTTGGGTGTTATTTATGGTCTTCGTGAAATATTTAAAGAAGACATAACACGGGTGATCTGGCGAGCTATCGTACGAGGGCGACCTAAATGGCGCTTTCAATTTAAAAACAGCATAACCAAAGACAAAATTGCTAGCCAAAACATTTGGCTTGAATACACCAGTTTTAAACGCCTGCCTAAAGCGGTAAGAAAAATTTTTTCAAAGCGACGTCATCAAAATAAACAGGCTGCTCAGTGGCTGCATTTTGCAAGCGAAACACAAGTTAACGCTAAAGAGTTTTTACCTGGCTACGATACCTTGCAACAAACCATGCAATTTAGCTTGGCACCGTTTGCTCGCTATTTAAAGCGGGGTGAAGGTAAGCTCTATCATCTAGATAGCAATAAAATCTCTAAAAAAGCCGTAGAGAGGCGTTATCAGTTAAATGTGGTATTAGTGTTTACACAAAGCGAAGATGAAACTTTGTATCAGCGCTACAAGATTACGTTAAATCGCAGCAAAATTGTCAATATTGAGCGTATTTACTCGCAAACTGACATTTTGAAAGATGAAAGATGAAAGGGTGGCCTTGGCCACCCATTTCGGTTTATTTAGCGTCTAAACCTGTTTTGCTGTAAAGCGACACTTTGTCTGATACTAAGGTAATTTCGATATTTTTATCTTTGTTACCCCAGATACAGTTAGTGTGTAGTGTCTTTTCTTCACACTTATCTGCTGAACCTAAAATAGCTTCAACTTCAGTTTTATCCATACCAATTTCAATTTTTTCGTAGTTCTCTAAATTTACTTTTGAGCAACCAGCTAAAGTAAGTGCTGCAGCCGCTGCTGCAATTGCCATATATTTTTTCATAATTGTATCCATTAATGGTTGTAGCGTCTTATTTGCACGATCATCCCCATACGTGGGTGATCAAAATAATGTATCTCGTTACTGATCACACGTTTGAATTGTGAAAAACGTGCTTTTTCGTAATCACCAGTTTCTAAGCGCTGACTAATATCAAAATCTGCGTTTATAAACAGGTAGTGACGAACATAAATCTTCATTAAACCGTCTAATTCCCACTCAGGCACATTTTGCAGCTGATCGGGAATGTAGCGCTCAGTAGGGCCGACTAAACTAATAAAATCGTTGTTTTCTTCTACAGGACTTGCGTGTTTTGCTAAGTGCTCGCCGGCAAAGAGGCGGATACTTGGTGCTCTTCTTTCACTCATTTCAGGAAAACGCCAGCCGGTGTGCAAAATAGGGGTTAAGCCTTTTCTATCAAGCTGATTTTTTTGTTCAACAAACTGTAATTGTTCTGGCGCCATTAAATAAATTTCGTCAGTGTCTTCACGGGGCTCAACAACGGGTGTCACAGGCAGTTGATTATAGCTTGCTAAAAAATCAACACTGTCATCACATACGTTTGAGTGAGGATTGCTATTGACTAAAGAATCTGTGAAAGAATCACTGCGAAAGCGGCTATCACCTTCAATACAAGCCTGTTTTGCCTGCTCTGTGTATGCAGGAGATAATAGATCTTTGCTACGCTTAGCCTTGATTTCATCGTGTTTTAAACTGAAATCTTCCTGTAAGTAGGGGGCTGGGCGCTGTTTATAAATAAGAACTTCAATTTCGAACCAACGTGTTGCAAATGACGAGCTTGTAAATAAGCAACAAAGCAGTAGTAAACTATTTCTAAACAACATTAATGGCTAACCTTTTTTTCGAAATCTGCAATCATTGCAGTGACCATTTTTAAGCGTTCGCGAGCGTTGGCTTCGCTAATTGCAAAGCGCAGTTTGTTTGCGCCATCCATTTTATACACCTGCGGTGCACTTTGTATCAAACCTATAATGAAGCTAGGGTTAACCTTTGTATGCTGGCTAAACTCAAAATAACCGCCTTTCGGGTTTGCTTCAATCTTCTTAATGCCAATATTACTTGCTTGCAGTTTTAATTGTTGCAAACTGAATAAGTTTTTTGTGGCGTCAGGTAGTAGACCAAAACGGTCAATCAGCTCTACCTGTAACTCGTCCATATCATTGAGGTTAGCACAGCTTGCAATGCGTTTATAGATACCTAAACGAGCATTTACATCATGAATATAATCATCAGGCAATAACGCTGGCAGCTTTAAGTCAACCTCAGTTTGCTGACCTAATAAGTTCTCAAGGGTTGGCTCTTTACCTTCTTTGAGGGAGTTAACCGCTTGCTCAAGCATTTCCATATACAAACTAAAGCCAATGGTTTGCATTTGACCTGATTGATCATCACCAAGCAGTTCACCAGCACCACGAATTTCTAAATCATGAGTTGCAAGCGCAAAACCTGCACCCAAGTCTTCAAGTGACTCTATCGCTTCTAATCGTTTAACCGCATCTTTACTCAGTGATTTAGGGTTACCAGTGAGTAGGTATGCATACGCTTGGTGATGGCTGCGGCCAACACGACCACGTAACTGATGCAGTTGTGCCAGACCGAGTTTATCTGCTCTATCCATAATAATGGTGTTGGCAGTGGGTACATCGATACCGGTTTCGATAATAGTGGTACACACAATCACGTTATATTTTTGGTGATAAAAATCACTCATGATTTGTTCAAGCTCGCGTTCTCGCATTTGACCATGTGCGGTTGTTACGCTGGCTTCAGGTACCCATTCGCTAATTTCTTCAGCAACTCGGTCTATGGTTTCAACATTATTGTGTAAGAAATACACCTGACCACCGCGTTTAATCTCACGCAGAATTGCTTCGCGAATAAGTTCAGCATCTCTTTGTCTTACAAAGGTTTTAACCGCTAAACGTTTCGCAGGCGGTGTAGCTATGATTGATAAGTCACGCATACCACTCATTGCCATGTTTAATGTACGTGGGATAGGGGTCGCTGTGAGCGTTAAAATATCGACATCTGCACGTAATGCTTTAATTTTTTCTTTTTGACGCACCCCAAAACGGTGCTCTTCGTCAACAATCAATAAGCCCAAATCTTTAAATTGAATATCTTGTTGAATAAGCTTGTGAGTACCAATTACGATATCTAATTTACCCTCAGCCATTTTATCTAGGGTGTCTTTTTGCTCTTTGGTTGAGTTAAAGCGCGATAAAACACCCACCTCAATTGGTAAATCGGCAAAGCGGTCTTTAAAGTTTTCATAATGTTGCTGTGCAAGTAGTGTGGTTGGTACAAGTACCGCAACTTGCTTGTTATCATTCACGGCCACAAAGGCTGCGCGCATTGCAACTTCGGTTTTACCAAAGCCAACGTCACCACATACTAAACGATCCATCGCTTGCTTACTTTGCATATCACCGAGCACAGACTCAATGGCGTTGCGTTGATCGTCAGTTTCTTCAAATGGGAAGCTGTCGCTAAACTGACGATAAGCACTGCCATCAAGCTTAAATTTATTGCCAGGCTTTGCTTGGCGTTTAGCGTAAATATCTAAGAGTTCAGCAGCCACATCACGCACTTTTTCAGCGGCACGTTTTTTTGCTTTTTCCCACGCATCGGAGCCTAATTTATGGAGCGGGGCAGAGGCTTCTTCACCACCTGAATAGCGGCTCAGCATATGTAACGCAGAAACGGGCACGTAAAGCTTTGCCTCGTTGGCGTAGATGATCGTAACAAACTCAGTGATCACACCGGCAGCATCAATGGTTTCAAGGCCTTGATAGCGTCCTACACCATGATCAAGGTGCACAATAGGTTGACCTTCACGTAGTTCAGCAAGGTTACGAATAAGTGCATCTTGGCTGGCTTCGTATTTGTGTTTACGGCGTCGACGTTGCGAGACCTTAATGCCTAGTAATTCTTGCTCTGTGATAATAGTTAAACGCGGCTTACCGTCTAACACCACACTTTGCTCAAGTGGCGAAACAATTAGGCCAACATCACTGGAACTATTGGTAAAATCGCTAAACGATTCAAATTCTTTAAGCTTTAAACCACTTGGCTTTAATAAGGTGAGTAATGATTCGCGGCGGCCATCCGATTCAACCGAGAGCAGCACGCGGCCTTTTTGTTTTTTCTCACTGGCAACATAGTCAATTAAACCTTGGTAAGGTTCATGTAACTTATGATCAATACGAACATTTGGCAGCTCTTTACTAGCAAGGTTGGTGTGACCCGCTTTGGTGCCTAATTTTGCTTGTGATAAGCGAATACGTGCATATTTACCAAACTCACCAAATAGTTCATTAACGCTTTGATACAGCTTTACAGGTTCAAGTAAAGGTCTGAGCGGATCAACACGACGGTTTTCATAGCGTACATTCACATCATGCCAAAACTGATCAGCAGCATGCTCAATATCGCCAAAATGCATAAACGTTGTATTGCTTGGTAAGTAATCGAAGATAGTTGCCAATTCATCAAAAAACAGCGGCATATAATATTCGATACCTGCAGGCCAAGTTCCTTTAGTCACCTGCATATAAATTGAGTCTTGCTCAGAGCTTGCGCCAAATTGTTCACGATAATTGATACGAAAACGCTCGATGTCTGAGTCGTTAGTTGGAAACTCGTGAGCTGGCAGTAACTCAATTTTGTCGACTTTTTCATCAGAGCGTTGGCTTTCAACATCAAATAAACGAATGCTGTCTAGCTCATCATCAAAAAAGTCTAAACGAAATGGGTGAGGACTACCCATAGGGTATAAGTCAACGATAGAGCCGCGAATCGCGTATTCACCATGCTCCATCACTTGTTGTACGTGTAAATAGCCTGCTTGTTCTAAGTTTTCACGTAGTGTGTGTGTATCTAAGGTATCGCCCACTTTAAAGTTAAGGGTTGAACCATAAATAAACGAAGCAGGGGCAGTACGCAGCATCAAGGTCGAAACTGGCACGATTAATACGCTTTGTTGTTCTTTTTTTAAGGTATTTAACGTGGCTAAGCGCGCTGAAATAATATCTTGATGTGGCGAAAAATGATCGTAAGGGAGTGTTTCCCAGTCAGGGAAGACCATGACTGGGTTTTCAGGCAACAGAAATTCGAGTTCAGTTTCAAGGCGTAGGGCGCTTGGTGTATCTGGGGTGACAATCACAACCAGCTCGTTGTGTTGCTTTACACCTTCTGCGATAGCGATGCTAAGCCCGCTACCGGTAAGTTGTCCCCATTGAATTTTATCTTTTTCAGATTTTACCCAAGGCAATGCTGCCCATTGCGCAAACGCCATTTACTACTCCTTTAAACTGTTTTTACTGCTTAGTCTCGATAAATCTTGGTTAAGTCCTGATAGTGATCGATGCGACGATCACGAAGGTAAGGCCAAATTCGACGTATGTTTTCACTACGCGCTTGGTCTAATTCAACAACTAATAATTGCTCATCGCTGTTGTTCGCTTCGGCTAAGATTTCACCTTGAGGGCCTGCGATAAACGAGTTACCCCAGAACTGAATACCTTTACTTTGAGCGCTTGGATCACTTTCGTGGCCAACACGGTTACAACTGATCACAGGCACGCCGTTGGCAACTGCATGAGCACGTTGTGAAATAACCCAGGCGTCTTTTTGACGTGTTTGCTCGTCTTTTTCATCACGCGGGTCCCAGCCAATGGCTGTTGGGTAAATTAAAATTTCAGCACCGGCCATTGCCATTAAGCGTGCAGCCTCTGGGAACCATTGATCCCAACACACTAATACGCCTAGTTTACCAACAGAGGTTTGAATAGGCTCAAAACCTAAATCACCCGGTGTAAAATAAAACTTCTCGTAAAAGCCTGGGTCATCAGGAATATGCATTTTACGGTATTTACCGGCAATGCTGCCGTCAGTTTCAAGCACCACAGCAGTATTGTGATAAAGTCCTGTAGCACGCTTTTCGAATAATGATGACACGATCACCACATTAAGTTCTTTGGCAAGTGCACCTAAGGTGTCTGTGCTTGGACCCGGGATTGTTTCTGCTAAATCAAAAACGTCTACATCTTCGGTTTGGCAAAAATACAAGCTAAGGTGTAGCTCTTGAAGAACAATAAGCTTAGCGCCTTGGCTTGCTGCATCACGAATACCGGCAATTGATTTTGCCATATTGTCTTGAGCATTATCGGTGTTTGATTGCTGAACAAGAGCAACCTTTAAATGCGTTGGTTTAGTCATTGTTTGTTCCTGCTAAAAAGCCGCGCGGTAATTGCATTGTAATACAGTGTAAGCTGCCAAATTGGTGAATAATTGGCACACAATTAATACCCACCACAGTGTGATCTGGGTATGCTTTGGCAACCTGACCAAGCGCCAGTTGATCGTTTTCATCACCATAAATTGGTACTAAAACGGTTTTATTGATAATTAAATAATTAGCGTATGTGGCAGGTAATCTGTCACCATCTTCATCGAACACAGCTTTTGGCCAAGGTAAGGCAATCAGCGTGTAGTTTTCACCCTCTGCTGTTTTAAATGATTGCAGTTGCTTTTCCATTGCATCAAGGGCTGCAAAGTGCTCATCATTTTTATCGTCGCACTTAACATAAACAAGGGTGTTGTTTGGTGCAAAACGTACCAGCGTATCAATATGGCTGTCGGTATCATCACCTGCAAGATAACCGTGATCAACCCAAAGAAACGACGTAGCACCCAGTTGCTCGACCAGCGTTTGTTCTATATCTGCTTTTGTGAGTTCTGGGTTACGATTTGGGTTTAATAAGCACTCGCTGGTTGTGAGTAGCACGCCGTGTTCATTGATCTCGACGCCACCGCCTTCAAGAACCAGTTCACTTTGCTGATAACCATTTTTAGGACATGCGACTTGCTTTACAAGTACTTGATTAATTTGGTTATCAAGATCACTTGCAAACTTATTGCCCCAACCATTAAAAATAAAATCCATTACTTTTAATTGAGTTGCGTCATCAATATTTGCACAGGTCAATGGGCCATGGTCACGTGCCCAGGTATCGTTACACGGTGTAACCACAAAGTGAATGCGATTAGCATCAACCTCTGCATTTGCAAGTAAAGCTGCAATATGTGCTTTGAGAGCATTATCATGGGCCACAATCACAACATCTTGTTGTTGGCTTATTGCTTGGCAAAGTGCTACATACACAGGCTCAACAGCGGTTAAATTTGCAGCCCAATCTGTGTCTTGATGAGGCCAAGTGAGCATAACGGCATCTTGCTCAGCCCATTCAGGTAAAAGTCTAAATTTCATGAAGGTATTAAACAAACTAAGGTGGGGCTAGTTTAGCATTTTAGCCATAGATGTCAGCTTTTTGTGCGCGATAAAGCGTGATTTTTAACTGTCTTGCTGATTGTTTTCTTGCTGACGTTTTTTAAGTTGGCGTGTTTGTGCGTGCAGGGCTGCTCTTACGACTAAATCTTGGTCAGCATCGCGAATGGCAGTAAACAATAATGTGTATTGGTATTTATCATCATCGCATTTTTCAATGGCGACTAATTCGGTATAGCAATAAATGGCAGATGCTTCGTGCTGCAAGAACAACTTAGTACGAAATGTTTGCCCTAATTCATACACATCAGCTGAGGTAAGTTTTACACCACCACCGCCATAACTATCGCAATAGTTTGCGTTATCGTCAGGCTGCTCTGAGGCTAAGATGTGACTCATGATTAAATCAATTTTACGAGATTGTGCCTGTAAAAAGGCCGCGAGTTCTTGTGCAACATCACCCAGATTACGCAGTGGTCGTAAGCTTGTTTGCTCAAGTTCGTTTACTTCGTTGGCAAGTTTAAATAGGGCAGGGATATCCGCTTCGAGCTCAGCATTGGTTTTTGGCACAGCACTAGGTTCAACCGCATATAAATTGACACGGTTGCTCTCGTTGATTTGAAAAAACTGTTCAAATTCGGCTAATTTTTGATTATTCATGCTGTACTCCACACATCTTTCCTTAATACTAGCGTTCGAAGCAGTAAATTGCTAGTAATCAAATAATCAAAAAAAAGGGCAAACTCATTGTTTGCCCTTCATTTTTTACAGGTTACCCTCTTGGGTTTTAACATGTTCTTGTTGATGATGTTCTGCTATCTCATCAGCAAGCTCTTGTCTTGATCGTTTTTCAGTTAATTTTCGCGCCGTTAACCAATAAAAGAACAGCGGCACAAAGAATACTGCAAGGAATGTCGCTGCCATCATACCGCCCATTACACCGGTACCAACGCTGTGGCGGGCACCTGCACCTGCGCCAGAGCTCAGTACTAAAGGCACAACGCCTAAAATGAAAGCAAGCGAAGTCATAATGATTGGTCGAAAACGTAAACGTGCAGCCTCAAGAGCAGCCGTACTTGCGCTCCAGCCTTGTTGATGTTTCATCAAGGCGTATTCAACAATAAGAATCGCGTTCTTACTGGCAAGACCAAGTAGTGTTACTAGACCAATTTGGAAGTACACATCGTTTGTCATGCCAACAACCCAAACTGCTATAAGCGCACCAAAAGTACCAAATGGCAGGGCAAGCATCACAGACAGTGGTAGTGACCAACGCTCATATAGCGCTGCTAGAATCAAAAATACCATGATCACAGCAAGGCCTAAGGCAATTCCTGTGGTGCCTGAACTGCGTTTCTCTTGGAATGCAGAGCCTGTCCACTCGTAGGTCATATTAGGTGGTAATACTGCCTGTGCAATACGCTCAACTTCAGCAATAGCTTGACCTGAGCTGTAACCCGGCGCTGCATTACCCATCAGTTTAACAGCAGGTAAGTTGTTATAACGATTTAGGTTTTCTGGGCCACGGCTATACTCGATAGTGGTAAAGGCTGAAAGCGGCACCATAGTACCTTGGTTGTTTTTAACATAGATACGGCCAATGTCATCAGGCTTCATTCTAAATTCAGCGTCTGCAGACATTAGTACTTGCCATGCGCGACCAAATTTATTGAAGTCGTTAACGTAATAAGTCCCTAAGTTACCTGCAAGAGCAGTGAACGCATCATCAATTTCGACACCCATTGCACGTGCTTGTTCACGGTCAACATCAACACGTAGCTGTGGTGCATCAGGGCGCCAAAGTGTTTGCAGACCACTGATGATAGGACTCTTTTGTGCTTCAGCTGTCATCAACTGCATTGCATGTTGAAGTTTGTCTGGGTCGCTATCACCTTTGTTTTGAATGTAAAATTCAAAGCCACCTGTGTTACCTAAACCAAAAATAGCCGGAGGATTAAAGGCAAGAACGAGCGCCTCTTTAATACCTGCTGTTTTCATGAATAGCTCTTGCACCAGTGCCTTGGTATCAACTTCACGCTCATCCCAATGCTTTTGAGTCACGAATAAGGTTGCAGCGCTGTTTTTGTAACCACCGCCAATAAAGTCAAAACCGGTAAACGCCACCACGTTTTCGTTCGCTGGGTTTGATTGTACGGCCTCAACAACCTGTTGTGTGACTTGCTCTGTGCGTTCAAGTGATGAACCGTCAGGTAAGAAGATTGCAGAGATGTAATAACCTTGGTCTTCATCTGGCACAAGTGAACCAGGGGTGTTTTGCCAAAGGCCAATCGTTGCGGCAATCATACCCGTCATTAAGATCAGCCCTAACAGACCACGGCGCACCATAAAGCCAACAGCACCAACATAACGGCCGGTGATCTTGGTAAACATGTCGTTAAACCACAAGAAGAAGCGGGCAGTTTGCTTGTGTTCTTGTTTTAAAATAAGTACACAAAGGGCTGGCGTCATCGTTAAAGCAACGACACCCGATAAACTTACTGCAATCGAAATAGTAATAGCGAACTGGCGGAATAGCTCACCGGTTAAGCCACCTAAAAACGCAATTGGCACAAACACTGAACAAAGTACTAAAACAATTGCCACCACCGGGCCGCTTACTTCGCCCATCGCTTTAACGGCGGCGTCTCTGGCACCTAGGCCTTCTTCGTGCATGATACGCTCAACGTTTTCAAGTACCACGATGGCATCATCAACAACAATACCAATCGACAGCACCATACCGAATAAGGTGAGAGAGTTAATTGAGTAACCCAGCATATACATGCCGGCAAATGTGCCCAGTAGTGATACTGGCACTGCAAGGGTTGGAATAAGCGTTGCGCGCCAGTTTTGTAAGAATAAATACACTACTAAGAATACCAATACCATGGCTTCAAGTAGTGTTTTTACAACTTCACGGATTGAGACTTCAACAAAGCGGGTTGTGTCGTATGACGTTAAATGAGCAAGGCCGGTCGGGAACTGGCTTTTCATTTCTTCAATAACACTGTTTACTTCTTCAGCTACATCAAGAGCGTTGGCACCTGGTTGTAAGAAGATACCTAACAGTACCGCTTCTTTACCGTTAATCGTCCCTTTGAAGTTATAGTCTTTTGAGCCGAGCTCAACGCGGGCTACGTCTTTTAAGCGTAAGCTACTACCGTCTGTGTTTGAACGAATAATGATATTTTCAAATTGCTCAGGCTCAGACAAACGCCCTTGTGCAGTGACACTATAAACAAGCTCTTGTGGAGATTGCGTAGTTGGTGTTGCACCAATTTTACCTGCCGCGTATTGTGAGTTTTGTACGCGAATTGCCCCTGCAATTTCTTCAACAGTGACACCTAATTGGCTCATTACATCAGGGCGCAGCCAAATACGCATTGCGTAATCTTTGGCACCAAAAATTTGTACACTGGTGGTGCCAGGAATGCGTTTAACACGGTCAAGTACGTTCATAGTGACATAGTTTGATGTCCATAAACTTGAACGTGTTCCATCTGGTGAGTAAAAGGCATGAACCTGTAAAAAGCTAGAAGAACCTTTTTGAACCACCACACCTTGGCGGCGTGTTTCTTCAGGTAAACGCGCTTCAACCTGCTTAACACGGTTGTTTACGTTTACGGCTGCTTGGTCAACATCAGTACCAATTTCAAAAGTAACTTCGATGGTGGTTGAACCTGCACTGGTTGACGTTGAAGACATATACATCATGCCTTCAACACCGGTAATGGCATTTTCAATCGGTGTCGCTACCGTTTGCTCAAGCACATCGGCAGATGCACCGGGGTAGGCTGCGGTTACTTGAACAACCGGTGGTGCTATTTCAGGATATTGCGCCACAGGTAAGCTGCGCATCGCAGCAAGTCCCGCAAGCACAATAACAATAGAGATAACAAACGCAAAAATGGGTCTGTCTATAAAGTAACGAGAAAACATAATACTCCCTGTGCTTATTCTGCGTGGCTTGGGTTAGCGGCAGGTTTGCCAACATTGACTGGCATACCCGGGAAGAAAATACGTGCCATGCCATCAACAATAACTTGGTCGCCTTCTTTTAAACCACTGCGAATTAACCAAAAGTTTTGGTATTGCTCGTTTTCTGGTTTTTTGATCCATTCACCTACAGTAACAGGGGCAGGTAAAGCGACATCCATACCTTGCTCGTTTTTACTTACTACATAAACAAACTTACCAGTGCCGTTATCAAGCACTGCACGTTGCGGAACGATGAAAGCGTTTTTGCGTACTGCACCACTTAACTCAACACGAACGAATTGGCCCGGGCGAAGTTGAAAATCAGGGTTAGGAATAATTGCCTGAAACTCACTGGTACCTGTGTTTGGATTAATACGCACATCAGAGAAGTTAACTTCACCGGTTTGCCCGTATAACGAACCATCTTGCAGTTTAATTTGTGTTTTCCAGTGGCCTTGCTCAGGTAACGTTAGTGAGCCATTTTTAACATCTTGACGCATTTGCAGTTGTTCACGCTCAGATAAGCCAAAACGAATACGAATAGGGTCAAACTGAGTCATTTGAGTCAGTAATAAATCTGGACCAGAAACATAGGTTCCTTCAGAAACAAACTCACGTCCCATTACACCTGCGACAGGGGCTTTCACTTGCGCATATTCAAGGTTTAGTTGCGCTTCTTTTAACGCAACTTTTGCAGCGGCTAAATCTGTCTTAGCAATATCATTGGCTGAGCTTGCGTTATCGTAATCACGTTGTGAAACAGACTTTTCGGCACGTAGTTTAGCTAATCGTTTAACGTCACGATCAGCTTGAACAAGCGCTGCTTTTGCACCATCAAGTGCAGCTTGCGCTCGGTCAACCGCAAGTTGATAAGGTTCAAGGTTAATTGTAAATAATGATTGGCCTTGCTCTACACGCTGACCTTCTTCAAAGTTGCGTGATTCAAGAATACCGGTGACACGGGCACGAACTTCAACCTCTTTTGAACCAGACAGCGTCGCTGGCAGCTCAATCGTAAAAGGGGCATCGTGAGTTTCCATTGTCATAGTCGCGACAGCAGCGGGGTGCATTTGACCCTGTTGTTGCTGTGGCGCTTCAGAACAACCTTGCAGTAGCAAAGGAGCAGAAACTAATAACAACGCAGATAATGATAATTTGGCAGGTGCGAAAGGCAGACGCATGTTTACTCCACAGTCCAATTGTTAAGTAGGTATGCATAAAAAATAGTCTATTAGCATGAAAGACGTCACTATGCATATTCATTTAGCGTTTAGTTTATACCCAAAAAAGAGAAAGGTACACCCTGTAGTTTACTTTTTTGTTAGGCGCAAAAAAACGCAAAGCATTTTCACTTTGCGTTGATATAACGGTTTAAATCGTTTTTTACTTTTTCGTTAGTAAAGAGGCTAACTCTTCTAGATTTTTAACAATGTAGTCTGGTTGCTTTGCCAATGGGTAAAGCGCTTTACCGGGCCTTGCGATAAATGCTGTTTGCATACCCGCTTCTTTAGCGCCTGCTACATCCCAGCCGTGCGCAGCAACCATTAAAGCTTCGTGAGGCGCTACATTTAATTGTTCAAGCAACCACTTGTAAGCGCGCAGATCGGGTTTATACACTTTAATATCTTCAACACTGTAACGGTGAGTAAAGTAATCTGTTAAGCCAGCATGTTGAAACTGCGCTTTTACACCGTTATTTGACGAATTTGTAAAGCTGACCAGTTTATAGTCTTGCTTTAATTGCGCCAACGCTGGTTTAACATCAGTATGGGCAGGTAAAGATAAAAGCGGTGGCACAATCGCTTGCTTTGCTTGCTCTTTAGTTAAGGAAATTTGATTATTACTTGCCACCATCATTAGTGCAGCAACGCCAATTTCACCGAAGTCATGATAATCATTAGACACCGTACTCACTAAGGAGTGATGCAGCATGGTCGAAAACCAAAGCGGTAATAGCTGGGTATTGCCATTAAGCGCTTCAGCGACTGAGCTTTGCATTTGTTCAAGATCAAGCAAGGTTTCGTTGACATCAAACACAATTACTGTTGGTTTTGCTTGGTGTTGAGACTCTGCCATTGTGCCTCCCGAGTAAGTTAGGGTTACCAATAAAAGTAGACTAAAAAATACTTTTTTAAACATGATTTAGTGCCTTAACAGCGTTAAGAACATCTAAAGGCTCTGCTCTTAATGTGTAATCTTCATGAGCAAATGCAAATTGGATCACCCCTTGGCTATCAATAACATAGGTTGCTGGTAGTGGTAATTCGTAGCTTTCGTCACCATTGGCTTTGGGAATATCTAAACCAAGTTGATCGTAAACTGGGATTAAGCGTTCATCTAAGGTGAATACCAAGCCACACTTTTTAGCCAAAGAGTTAGACACATCAGAAAGCACCGTATAAGCCAGCTCGTTTTGCTGTTGGGTAGACAGTGATTCATCAGGTAACTGCGGCGAAACAGCAACTAACTGTGCATTTTGATCAGCAAATGCTTGTTGCATATTGTTAAGCGCGCGAAGCTCTAAATTACAATACGGGCACCAACCACCACGGTAAAAACTCAGTACAAGCGGGCCTTTCGCTAGCAATTCAGTCGAGCTGATTTGTTTGCCCTTGCTGTCGGGTAATTCAAATGCTGGAAACTTATCACCGACTTTTAAAGCATGTTTACTTAATTGTTCTGCAATCAGTTTTTCAGTCGTGACATCCATCAAATTTAAGATATCAGCTGGGACATTGGCTTTCTTTTGCACTTCAAAGGCGTCGATTTGGGTTTTTAAAGACATACATACTCCAATCATTTTTTACAATTTGTAGCAAGTATAGAGTTTTAAATTTTTATATATACAATACAAAACTGAAACCTAAATTCGAAAATGTTGAATCAAAGCCATGTACAGTTTATGTGATTTAGAAACCTTTATTGCCATAGTTGAAAACCAAGGTGTAGTTGCCGCCGCTAAAGCTCAAGGCCTCTCACCTGCGACGGTAAGTCATCGCTTAAGTAAGTTAGAAAAAGCATTAAGTACTGTATTGTTGTTTCGTGATAGTCGGAGAATACGCTTATCACCTGCAGGGGAGCTGTTTTATCAACGAGCTGGTGCCATTTTAGAAGCTTTATATGATGCTGAGCATCAAATTGGCGCAAGGGGTTCAGCAGTGTCAGGGCTTTTACGAGTCACTATGCCGCCTTGGGTCTTTTCGAAATTTGTGATGCCTGAGCTTGGCCACTTTGAACAGCAATTTCCCGACTTAAAACTCGATTTTATGATTACAGATCAATTTGTGAATATTGTTGATGATGCCCAAGATGTGGCTATTCGGGTAGGTCAGTTGGCAGATTCAAACCTGCTTTCTCGTAAGCTTGTTAGTAACTCTCGTATTTTGTGCGCAGCACCGAGCTATATTGAAAAATATGGGCAGCCTAAGTCGGTGGCTGATCTTAAAGACCATTACTGGGTGTGTTTGCCATGGCAGCGACAGCTTAAATTTAACGAAGGAGGAGAAGTCATTAATTATAATGCGAGAACGCGTTTTACTGTATCTAACTCAGATAACATGACACAGGCGGCGATTGCAGGCCATGGCATAGCGATTAAATCTTATATTGCAATTAAAGATGATTTAGCCGAAGGACGGTTAATCGAAATACTCCCTAATAGCCTTGTTGATGCTGACGCGCCAGTATGGTTTTTAAAACCACAAAACAGCCTAGTGACGCGCAAAACAGAGGTTTTTTATGAGTTTATGAAACCTTTGTTTACCTAAGGTACAAAAACTTAACAAATGGCTTGTAATTAAACTGAAATCTCGTACCCTAAAGCAATAAAAATATAATAAAGGTGAGTTAAGGATGACAGATCAAACTGGGGTTATCACCGCTTTTACCGAGATATCGAGCAAGCTTAGGCGCTTTGTATCACGTATCGTCAGCCCTGATGATGTAGAAGATATTGTGCAAGAGACGTTTATAAAAAGTTATGAAGCTGATCTTAAGCAAAATATCGAATATACTCACAGTTACATGCTGAAAACGGCTAAGCATTTGGCGCTAAATCATATTGCTAAATGGGACAATAAATACAAAGAATCGTTAGATGAACAACAGCAGGTTGAGCATCACATGCGTTCAATGGCACTTGAAGATGAAGTGACTTCTAAAGAGCGTTTTTTGTTTTTTTGCCGAGTGACTAACGAATTAAGCCCTCAGGTTAAAAAATGTTTTATCTTAAAAAAAGTCTATGGCTTAAGCCAAAAGGAAATTGCAGCTAAAATGAGTCTTAGCGAAAGTACTGTTGAAAAACATATAGCCAAAGGCTTATTACATGTTCACCGAGCAATGAAATCACACGACGTACAACCACAGGCATTTACCCCTACCACAGAGTTCACTGCAAAAGAGGTGAACAAATGAGTAATGTCCATCTATTTTCATCAAAAGACATGATTCAAGAGCAGGCGAGTCAGTGGATCAGTGCCATTGATCGTGGCCTATCTAAAGATGAAGTAAGCCAACTACATTTGTGGGCTCACCAAAGTGCGGCTCATCAAGAGGCATTGTTTGAACTTGCGACCTTATGGGATGAAATGAGTGTACTTAATGAGTTAAGTAGTTTGTTTCCTTATAAAGCACCGCAAAAACAACCAGCAGTGTTTGGTATGGCAACCGCTGCCAGCTTTTTAGTGGCAATGCTGCTTGGTTCTATCATGCTTATCTATTCAAGCTATTGGCAAAGTGAAGAAAACGATTACGCCAAATTTAGCAAAATTTACCGAACCAAAGTGGGTGAGCAAGCTGAATTTGTGCTGCCAGACAGCACTATTGTTCAGCTTAATACCAATACTAAACTCGAAGTTGCCTATTCAGGCGATCGCCGGCAGTTGATTTTGAGCCGCGGTGAAGGGCGCTTCAATGTTGCCAAAGATCCCAGCCGTCCGTTTACGGTTATTGCTGGTGATAAATCATTTACTGCACTTGGTACGGTGTTTAATGTTCAGCGAAATACTGCTTCAGACTTAGAGCTAGTGGTGACTGAAGGCAAGGTGATGATTGCTGATCCGAGTACTCAGGTTGATGCTAGCGACTTTAATCGTTTAAAAGATGCCTCAGATAACAGTGCAGATATTAAAGCGCTTAGCGCTAATGTTGTTGTATCTGGTGAGAAAGCACTGATAAAACAAAGTAAAACTGAGCCAATTCAACAGTTATCGGTTGATGACGTTCAGCGTGATTTGGCATGGCAACAAGAAATGCTGATTTTTAATGGCGAGTCTTTAGGCGAAGCACTGCAAGAAGTAAGTCGTTATACTGCCACACGTTTTGAATTAAATGATCCAGAGCTTGCCTCATTAAAAGTGGCTGGTGTATTTAAAACTGGCGACATTAAAGGTTTGCTTGATTCTTTACAGGCCAACTTAGGTGTAGAACATCAACGTTTAGGTGAACATCGTGTTAGCTTAACTATCGCTGCAAAAGGTTAGTTCTGTCTATGAGAATACGCCAATATAATGATGTTAATTGTGCGCCAC
>NZ_JAKEVM010000061.1 GCF_022398475.1 Pseudoalteromonas shioyasakiensis
GATTTATAGGAACATCTTTTTAAATAAAAAAACGCTTGGCAAATTTATTGCCAAGCGTTCGGTTGGGATCGTGAGAGGGGCTTAATTACTGGTTGTTTGTAATTTTGCTTCTGGCTCTGCTTTTTTACCTCTTAGCTTGCCAATTAAGCGTTTAAAGTCTTCTAAGGCGACGTACTGACAAGGGATTAAAATAAGCGTAATGACCGTTGCAAATAACACCCCGAATGCTAGAGATACAGCCATTGGGATAACGATTTTTGCTTGTAAGCTTGTTTCCATAATGATTGGTAATACACCAATAAAGGTCGTTATTGAGGTCAGTAATATCGCTCTAAAACGACGCGCACCGGCTTGCATCACGGCCTCTTTGATTGCTACACCTTCGGCGCGAGCTTTATTGACAAAGTCGACCATCACTAGCGAGTCGTTTACGACCACACCTGCAACCGCGATAATACCAAATACTGACAAGCTGCTCATTGTCATACCTAAAATCATATGACCGAACATTGCACCAATTACACCAAATGGAATAACCGACATGATGATAAATGGCTGTGAGTACGAACGTAGTGGAATAGCAAGTAACGCAAAGATAATCATCATTGATAAAGCAAAATCACGTACTTGTTCTGCCACACTGTCCATTTCTTCTTGAATACGACCTGCCACATTACTTTCTACACCAGGGTAGCTTTTCAGTAGGCTAGGTAAGTATTCGTCACGAATTTCTTTTGCAATGGCAAATGGTTCAGCTTGGTCTGTGTTAACCGCAGCCCAAACGTTTACAGTACGTTTAGCGTTTTCACGACGAATACGGTTTACACCATCCACAATGTTGACTTTAGCAACTTCAGCAAGCGGTACTTCAACACCCGTTGGTGTAATGATACGTGCATCTGTGATGTCACTTACTGCGTTTCGCGATTCACGAGGGTAGCGGATCATCACTTTAATCTCTTCACCGTCACGTAAAATACGTTGTGCTTCTAAACCGTAGTAGCTAAAGCTAACTTGTGATGCCACATCTGAAAGGGTTAACCCTAAGCTGTAAGCAAGCGGTTTAAGTTCAAGTTGAACCTCGTCAGTTGCAGATTGGAGCGAGTCATTTACATCACCTACGCCTTGCATGCTATTTAGCTTTTCTTTTAACTTTGCAGCCACTTCTTTGAGCTTATTGATATCTTTGCCTTCTAAGCGAAAGCTAACATCACCGTCATCACGGCCGCCATTCATGATACTGTCTTCAATATTCAGCGTTTTCACACCTGGCAGTGGTGGCATTTGTTCGCGCCACATTGCACTTAACTGGAAAGTATCAATAGGGCGTAAGTCCGGTTCGACCAAAATCGCCATAATGCGTGCACTTGTACGACCACGTAAACTAACCGATAAGTCGCGGATCATCGCTTGACCATATTGCTCTTCAAGTTGTTTATCGACATCTAAAATCAGCTTTTCAATGGTTTGCGCTGTCTCAAGGGTTGCTTGCTCAGAAGAAGATAAATTCATTTCAACTGAGATACGCGGGAAATCATGTGGAATTTTAGGGTTCGCAACAAATTTCACTAAGCCACCAGCGAACATACCGCCACTAACAATAAGCACACAGATAAAGCCAACAATCACGGTGTAACGGTAATGAATACAGCGACCAATAAATGGTGTGTAGTAATTATCAACAAAGTTCTTTAAGCCATTATCCATACCTAAACGTAAGCGATGTAATGGATTTTTAGGGTTCGCAGGTTTATTTTTCATGGCTGCTAAGTGAGCCGGTAAAATTAGTTTTGACTCAATTAATGAAAAAATTAAACATAGGATAATTACACCACCAATGGCTTTAGAAAACGCAGAGCCAGGTCCTGATGCCAATGTTTGTGGTAGGAATGCGGCAATTGTGGTTAACACCCCAAAGGTTGCAGGAATAGCAACGCGTTTTACGCCGCGCACTACGTTATCTAGGCTGTGACCGTGTTTTTCAATTTCAGCACTGGCAGACTCACCGACGACGATAGCATCATCAACGACTATCCCGAGCACCAGTATAAATGCGAATAAAGAAGCTAAGTTAACAGTGATATCAATAAAGCCCAGTGGCATCATTAAAAATGCACCTAGGAATGACACAGGTAAGCCCATCATTACCCAAAACGCTAAGCGTAGTGGTAAAAATAGCGCCAGTACCACCATCACTAAAATACCACCCCAAATCATGTTGTCGATCATCATGTTTAGACGACCTTCAAGGTAGTAAGTTAAATCAACAATCGGTGATAGTTTTACGCCTGCTGGTAACTGTGGTGCTTTATCTGCTAGATATTTTTTTAATACCGCAGCAACTTTAGTGATATCTTGATCTTTCGAAGCATTTACTTCAAAAGTTAGTGAGTTTTTACCGTTGTACTTAGAGTATTGTAAGCCTTCTTCAAAGCCGTCATTAATTGTTGCTACATCACCTAAGAAAACTTGTGCACCATCTGGTAAGTGTAATAAAGGCAGATTTTCGAACTCTTTACCACGATACGCTTGATTTTCAACACGCATCGAAATGTAGCCATTTTCAGAGCGAATTTGACCTGCAGACATATTGGCAGAAAAGCTGCGAACGGCTGTGGCAATATCACGGAAAGTTAAACCATACTCACGTAGTTTATCTGGGCTGATTTCAATGCCAATTTCGTAGTTTAAGCCACTGTAAAAGTTGACCAAGTTAATTTGTGGTAAAGCTTGTAGCTCATCTTTTATATCGTTACCAAGTTCTTTGAGTTGGTAGTTACTCATATCGCCATACAGCGCGAGTATCATCACTTCTTGCTCAAACTTTTCACGGCGAACAATTGGGCGTTCCATCTCTGCAGGGAAGGTATTGATTGAATCAACCTGCATCTTGATTTCATCGAGTACTTCTTGTGGATCGTACTTTTCTTCGATTTCTATCCAAGCTTGTGAAAAACCACGGTTCGAATAGGTAATTAAACGTTTAATGCCTTCGAGACCTTCTAATGACTCTTCGACCTTAATGGTGATGCCTTCTTCTACCTCTTGCGGCGCAGCCCCCGGATAAACAGCTTGAATACTGATCCAGTTACTTTCAAATTGTGGGAACATTTGCTTACGCACCGACATTGCTGTCAATAAGCCTCCCACTAAAATGAAAATCATAAGTAAGTTTGCTGCTACTGGGTTGCGAGCAAACCAGGCAATAAGCCCTTTTTCTCTGTGCGTGGTCATGGCTTATTCCTCTTTTAACGCTAACTGCGTTGTTGGCACACTCAGTTTTGCGTCATCTAGCTTGACCGCCATGCCTTCAGTTGGGTATTCAAGTGCCGAGGTAATAAGTTGCTCACCATTAGCAAGGCCATTATCGGCGATCACCATGCCATTTTGTTCGCGAACGATGTTAAGTGTTTTAAAGGTAAGCGTTTCGCCATCTTGTAAAACAGCGACTTTTTTGTCTTTAACTAAATGGTGCGGAACAACAATCGCATTATCCAGCGCACGGCCTTCGATAGTGGCATTAATGTATGAGCCAAAACGTAATGGCTGCTTTTGCTCATAAGGCGTTGCTACTTGTGCTACTAAGTAATTCATGCGGCTACGTTGGTCTACAACTCCTTCGCTACGTACGATAGTTGCTTGCCAGGTTGTTTGTTTACCTGCAAATTCAGCATTAATTGATACGCTTGCACCAATTCCTTGGTTATTTAGGTATTGCAGATCTTTATCAGCAACAGGTAAACGAATTTCGGCCAGTGACGTTGAGCTCAGACTACCAAAGCTGTTACCAGGGTTTACTACACTGCCTAAACTAATTAGACGCTCGTCAATAATCGCGTCGTATGGTGCTTTAATATATGTACGTTCAAGATTACGTTTAGCTCGTTTTACACTCGCTTGCGCTGCACGGTAACTTGCAAGTTTTTCAGCAAGTTGTGGTTTACGTAAATAAAGCTCAGATGGAATAACTTGGTTTGAGTCACCTTTGATGCGGTCCCACTCAGCTTGCGCAACTGACACCTGTGCACGTTCAATCTCGAGTGCAGAGCTTGCTTGTGCCAAACCGGCTTCAGCTTCAATGAGTGCCGCTTCGTAATCATTTGGGTCAATACGTGCTAGAATGTCGCCTTGCTTAACAAATCCACCTTGTACAAATTGATCTGATAACGACACAACCTGACCACTCACTTGCGCAACAAGTTCAGTTTGGTTTTTAGGTTTAACAATACCGTATGATTTTACATCAAGGGTAATGGCGTCAAAGCTTAACGGTTTAATTGATACAAGCGGGCGCAGATCTTGTTCTGGTTTTTCGACTGGCGGTTGCTTCATAGAGGCAAATGCGAATGCCATTCCAAGTCCGCCGACTAATACGGCGATAGGGAGAATGATTTGTTTTTTACTAGCCACGGGATAGTCCCTCACGGTTGACGGTAATTAAAAATAAATTTGATAGGCTAAGCATACGCAATAAAGTGTTTACAAGGCGTTTGAAGATGTAACAAACCATTACACATATTACAAAGGCGCTACAAAGGTTCTATAAGAGGTACTCAATGACAGATAAAATGGCATGTAGATTAGGCTGTGGCGCCTGTTGTATTGCACCCAGTATTAGCTCACCGATCCCAGGAATGCCCAACGGCAAAGCAGCGGGAGAGCGCTGTATTCAACTTGATGATAATAACCTATGTAAATTATTTGGTGATGAATCAAGGCCTAAGGTGTGTAGTGACTTTTCTGCCACGATTGATGTGTGTGGCACCACTAACGAACAAGCACTGTATTTAATTACTGAACTTGAGCAGATGACTTAAAAAGATTAAACCATTAACACTTTTTAACGGTTGCTGGGATCAGTTGTGTTTTATAGCTTAAGTTTTCTTTATGGCGTTTAATATAATTTTGGTTATGGTTTGATAGATATCTCGGAAAGTAACGTGACACAACAATGCCAGTCAAGTGACTGGCATTATTGTTTTACTTACCACGTATAGGTAGCGCTAAGAGTGTATTGTTCGCCGCGGCCTGGGGTACCCGGTACTTCTTCGAAAGATTCATCCCAAATGTTGTCAGCTGCAAAGGTAACAAACACATTATCAAGCTGAGCTGGGGTGAATTTTAGCGTTAACTGCGTGAAGAAGGCTTCATCATCAGAGTTACGTAAGCGGTTACTATGTTGCTTACGCCATTCGTTATCGATACGCAGCTCAAGCACATCCATTGGTTGCCATACTGCACCCAGTGTTACACGGTGATCAGGGTAGTTAAGCGCATAAAAGCTCGCATCAATATCTGCCGTGCCATAGTCTTCTGATTTTTCTAAATAGGTATAGCTGGCAATTAACTCTGTGCTTTCGAACGTTTTATTCGCTAAAAACTCAACGCCTAAGGTGTCTATATCAACCGGGTTTGCAAAACGTGCAGAGGTTGCATCAAAGCGATATGTCCAATCCGTAAGGTTTTTATCTTTACGGTAGAAAATAGCTGAATCTAAGCGCCATGAAGACTGTTCAATCAGTAAACCTAATTCAAGGTTATCGGTGGTTTCGCGCTCAAGGCTGTAGTTACTTCTGAATAATCCGCCCGTTTCACTGCCGCCGATGGCGGTATAACCGGGAACTTGTGATGCTTGTGCGTATGACGCATACCAAGTATGTTCACTGCCATTTTGAATAGCTACTTTAAGGCTGGCATCGGCAATAAATGAGGTATCTGAGCTATCACGGTTCGTATCATCAAATGCAGCACCAACACGTAAAGTAAGCTCTTTGTTCGCTGTAAGAGCTGTCTTGTACTCAGGCAAGATACTTAGCTTGGTGTAATTGCGTGATGTAAAATTGTTTTCAAGAGACGTTGATTCAATTTCATCAGCAATAAATTGGCCAGCATAATTAATTGCATAGTGGTCATTTAAACGGTGGCGTCCAGAGAGTGCCAATGACTTAACCGTGGTTTCGTGAAACGCTTCAAAAATAGCTGGGTTTTCACGAGATAAAACGTAATGGTCGTTATGTTTACGATAATAACCAGTCACTTCAAGGCTATTGCTCTTACCATACATTTGCTTGTGATTGAGCATGAAAAGCTTGGTTTCAAGATCTTCGGTTTCGTTAAAGTTAAATGGCGTATAAAGGTTTGGCCAACCAAAAAACTTCTCTTGGCGTCCGAACATTAAATCAGTTTGTGAGGTAAAGCTTGCAAGCTGAATACGCGCTGAGGCACGTTCGAAGTCGTGGTCGCCATTATCAATTGAGCCATCACTTTTTGAGTGAGAGTATTCCCCTTCAAAACCTAATCGCCAATCAGGTTTGCTATCAAGCTTTTGGCTATGGGCAGCATGAATGCTTTGTAAATTAAAGCCATTCGTACCTGTGCCAAGAGAAACGCTGCCAGTACTTGTGATAGGGCGCCAGCCAAATGAAACCGTACCAACCGAGTTATTCATACCATAAAGGGCATTATCAGCACCTGTAAGCACTGAAGGGCCTGTTAGCATCTGCGGCGCAATTGGAATTTCAGCAAAGTAGTGACCAGATTGAGGGTCAAATAATGTACTGCTACCAACACGAAAGCCAGTATTTTCGAAAATACCACCACGAATGGTTACATCAGCTTGTGCTTCAGCCATATTGCGCGATTGCAAATCGACACGCGGGTCATATTCTAAGTTTGATACTGGCGCATCAAAAGTACCTACAGGTTCTTTATTTGCGGTTGCTGAAACTTCAACGGTGATTTGTTCAATATTGTTGGTGTCTTCTGCTAGCACTGAGCAAGTGACGAATAATGCGGGAAGTGTAAGCTGTACTGCGCGTACCATCTAAAACTCTCTTGATTTTGTTTAATCTGGGGTAGTGGGCTAGTTAGGCGCACTGAAAATTGCGGGTATTGTATCTGAATCACTGAGTTATACCACTCCAACCAGATTTAAACAGGCAATAAAAAACCGCGCTAATTGCGCGGTCTTTTAACTAAAACAGTGTTTAGTTTTGATTAATTGATTGCGGTGGGAAGTTACTTAGAATGTTAGCAACAGTCTCTTTGATAACTTCAGTGCGCTTTTCAGGTGATTGGTTCTTTTGCAAACGACCTTCTTTAGCACCACGCCAAACTAATTGGTTAGAAGCACGGTCTACCACGTCTAGAATTAACGTACCCACTTCATATTCGCGAGTGGTTGTTTGCGTGTTATAACCCATACCCCAGTAATTCCAGCGTGCGCCGTAACCTACGTTGAAGGTATCTACATCAATTTTAGTATCAACAGAGGCATGATAGTTAATCAGTACATCTGCTTGTGCTAAATCAACTAGCCTCATACCGCTTTTTTCAAGTTCAGCATTTACAGCGTCACGAACACGTTTTTCCATTAAAGGGCTAATTTGGTAGTTCGCTACGTTTTTAGTCAAGCTGGCATTAGGTACCCAAGAGAAGGTTTTATAATTGCTAAAATCTGCTGATTTGTCGTAATCCCAATCAGGCGTTTTAGCACAAGCCGCTAAAAATAATACAGCCGTCGCGATTAATAAGTTCTTCATATTGTTTGCTCCTTGGCAAAATTTCCACTACTTGATTGATAACATAACACAAATAATACTCAACTGAATGATTATTTAAAAACTATGGCACATTTACAAAAAAGTACTGTAATAGTTTGTAAACATAGTCACCCTTGACTGAATCAATGATTAATTTTTGTAATTAAACGGTGTGTTCCACCTCTATCCAGTCTTTTTCATCCACCCAGTTTTGTGCACCATCTTTAACAGTACGAATAGGGACGATGTAATCACAGCTAACTTGTGGTTTAACTGAGGCAAAAATCGGCACAAAGCCAAAGCTTAGCGCGGTTTCGATAATTGCTTTTTGGTTTTGTGGATCTATATCAGCTGCTTCATCGATATAAATCGGAATACGATACAAGTTTTGTTCTTGGTCGCTTAATAAGTAACGAATAAACAGCATGCCACAAAGTAGCTTAATGGTGATACGGGTACCGTTAGAGCCGGCTGAATCAATTTTTTCGAAGTGCTCAGTTTCACCAGCACGGTTTACTACTTCAAAACGAATATCAAATAAGTCGGTCAGTGTTAAACCGGCTTTTTCTGAGGCAAGCTTAATCAAATGATCTTTCGCTTCGTTTACCGCAGACTCGCTATAAGGCTCTTGGCTTAATAGGTCGAGGGTATCGCCTTGCTCAAACTGATTTGAGGTACTAATAATGGTATCAATGCTATCAACCAACATCTTGCGCGGAATAACATTAATTTTGAATGCTTGAAGGTTAGAAATCCGATGCTGACTAATGCCTTTATTAAAGCTGTTCATTTCGCGGCGTAGGCGGTCTAAGTCTTCACGCAAGCCCTTAATAGTGGCGGCTACTTCGGTTAACGCAACTCGGCCTTGACGTTCAACCGCATCGCGCTCGTTATCGATGTTATGAAACGCGCTGATGAGCTTTTCGTATTTAGTAAACTCATCGTTTTCGTTATCAAATTTAGTAATACCCGCATTGTAAATATGCATGTAGGTGTTACGTACGTTGATATCAAAGTTACGTAGCTCTTGGCAGTCTTTGTTAAAGTGATGAATGAGGTCACTTAAGTTATCAAAATCAATATTGATTTCAATCATGTATGGAGTGACTTTGCCTGAGTAAAAATCAAGCGTGTGATCGATACGTTCAGATTTAACTTGACGCAAACGGTCAGCTTGGCGGGCAAGCAGATCTTTTTTCGACTTGATAATTGAGCGACGATCGCTAATTGAGCCACTGTTCTTTTGAATATCTTGCAGGTAGTCGTCAACTTGCTCGCGCTCTGCATTTAACTGCTCTTTTAGCAGAGTTTGTGCATCGACAGATTGCTGCATCACTTCAAATTGTTCAAAGCGTTTTAATGCTTCTTCTGAAGCCATTAGCTCATCATATAAGGCATCTTTTTCTTTTTGTTTTTCGGCCACATTAGCAGCGACTTCGCGCTGTTGTTTAAACTCTTTCAGTGAGTTTTCAAGAGCAGCGAGTTGCGCGGTTAATTGCTCTTTATTTTCGCCCGTTTGCATTTGCACTGGGCTTAGCTTTTTAAGTTTAATCGTCGCGCCAGGAAGAGTCAGTACACCGCCTTTCACATTTGCCGATAATTGCTCTAAAAACTCACCAAAAGCATCTTCGTCTGTTATATCAACATCACCATTGCTGGTGGTGGCAAACGATAAGATATCTGGGTTTAGAATACGCGAAATTTCTTCAACTTCTTTTAAAGACAAATCTTCGCGCATACGGGTGAATAAATTGAACTCGAGGTTCTTTAACTGCAGTTTTAAGCTCTTAATTTGCTTTTGTGTTTCGCTGATACGGTAATCTAGCGTGTGCAAGCTTTGACCTTGAGCACTGCTTAATGAATGCGATAGCGATTCATAATCATGTTTAAGCTGAGTAAGGCTTACTTTTAAAGTGGCTTTATTAACTAGTTCAAACTCAGATTTAAGCGCTCGATAGTCTAAAAACCATTGTTCAATTTGTGTTTGCTTACGTTCAATATCACGGGATTGCTGAATATACAGCTGCTGCTTTTGGTCGAACTCATGCTTTTCGTGTTCAATATCTTCAAGGGCAATATTGAGCTCAGTGAGTTGGTCTTGTTGATAGGTTTCAAAGTCAATCAGTGCTTGGTCAATTTTTGGCGCATAGGCTGCAAGTTTGCCTTTTAAAACCGTTTGGTTTTCAAGCATTGATTCAAGAGCTGCAATTGGCTCTTGCATTGACTCAAGGGCTTTTAATTCACGTTTAGCGCGATTCACTTTATCGAATGAACGTCGCCATACCTCATAAAAATCAACCCGTGAGTTTGACATATGGCGCTCAAATACGCGTAACATAAAGCGCTTAACATCACTGGCACCTAACTTATGCAAGTTAAGGATACGGCGGAAAATTTCTTTGTAAATTGCTGAATCTTGCACGTTATTGAGGGGGATCATCTTTAAGTTGATATCGCCATCAAATGGGGTTGCGCCGCCAGTGAGTAGGGCGTTTAGCTCCTGCGCTTTTAATTCAATTGGATTGAAACCTTGCTCTTTTAAGTGATTAAAAAGCTTGGTGAATTTTACAATGGTTTTGCCTTGAGTGTAGTGATCAAGGTTCAACTTACTTTGGTAACAAAAAAACTGATGCGCGTAACCGGCAATTTTACCAAGGCCGGCAACACCAATCACCACAGGGCCATTAGGCAGGTCAGCTTCGAGTAAAATATAGGATTGATCTGACGAAAAGTAGAATTTTCGGGTTTCGTCTAAATCGTGGCCATCCCATTCTGTTAAGCGCAAATCATTAATCAGTGGAAATTGCAGGGCATTAATTACCGAGCTTTTACCGGTATTATTCGGTGCACAAATAGAGCTACTTTTATCCAGTGGGATCACGCATTTTGCATAGCCTGCGGTATTTAAAAGCGCAAGTTTGCTGAGTCCGTATAGGCTTTGGCTTTGCATTAGTCGTCATCTCCTAGGTAGGTTTCTTCGTTTACTTCCATTAATGCATCGATATAACGATAAATAGGTGCTTGCAGCATAAAGCCGTTTTCTACTTCGCGAGCAAGACCTAAACGTACCATACGTAGATAAACGTCTTTACGTAAATCTGAGCCTGAGAAGATTTCTAATTGATCAAACAGGTGCTTGTTGATTTGCACTAAGGTTTGCATCAGTTCAAGGTCGTTTACTTCGTCAAACAAAGCACGCATTGGATCTTTACCGGTATTGGCATAGTGCTCAATTAAGATGTAGATAGTCAGTGCGATGGCACGCGAAATTTTCCCCATGTTTGGGGTGCTTTCGTCGCTGCCAAAATAGTAAAAGCCACGGCTATCATGTTGTAGGTCATGGCCAAGGGCGTTAAATAACGCGCGATAAGCATCAATGTGTTGGTCAAGCTCTTGCCACATCAGCGTGTCTTGTTCGCTAATGTGGTAGCCTGATGTGAGCTTTTTATTAATAGCTTGCAGATGCGTTAAATCATCTAAATTAATATCTGTCATGGTTATTGCTCTGTTGCTTTTTTATCGTCAGCAATCGATGAGTTAAATGGGTAAAGAGAGAAGTGTTGCTGGGCAATTTTTATTTTTACTTTCTCTTGGCTTTGGCTGATTTCAAGGTCGCCATCGCTAATCAATTTTTGATACAAGAACAGCATTTCGTCAGCTTCTAAGTCTGGGTAGCTTTCATCTAAGAAACTAAGCAGCGGCTGAGCTTTTTTGCTGGCTTTTTTAAAGCGTTTTCTAAATTGTGTTTTAACGTCGTTGTAATCAGGAATATGCGGGCTTTGATAGGCGGGCACATCATCATGTTCAGGAAGCTGATATTCATCGTGCTCAAAGTCAACTAAGCCTGCCATATAAGCCACGATATGACGTTGCTGACCAAGTGAAAAACGTTGTGCGTCTGAGACAAAGTTAGGCTGTACTGCACTTAACATGTTATCGACGCCATTTTTACGCACTAAACCAAGCACTTTAGCCGCTTGGCGAGTAATTAGGTTGTTGCGACGTAACTCTTCACGTAGCGGCATCAGCATATCGGCGCTTTTACGTAAGCTTTCACGGCCAACTAAATGCATTTCTAGAATACGAGTACGTAATTGTTCAAGCATGCGCTTATCTTGATAGGACTTACCAAGGCGGTCAATTTGTTCTATTTGCGCGCTAATTTGTGCTTCGATGGTATTAAAGCAAGCATGGAAGTCACCACGAATATCAACCATTTCAAGCATAGGCTCGATGTATTCATCGAACGCTTCAATTACAGCCTGATAGCGTTTTTGCAGTGATTGCACCGCGTTATCAGCTTTCGCTTGCTCAACAATATTTAAAATTGCGTTTTCATTGTGGGCAAATAATTTCATTATTTTGCGTACCCGATCATCCATAATACGGCTGAAGCGGCGAAGCTCGTCGTAATCTTCAATTTCACCGGCTTTAGCAAGGCGATTACCAAGGCGAGCTAAATCATCAACAAGCACACTAATTTCTTGGGCAAGACCTAAGTGTTCTTCTTGTAGCAAGAAAGTCGCAAAATCGGCGATCGCACGGTTGATTTCTAACTGCGATGATTTTGCCAGTGGAATGATAATATCTTGATTCAATAAACGATTTGTTTCTTTATAAATGCGTTCATTTGACCATGAAGGTTGTTTTTGTTTTATCGCATTTTGTACGTCTTTCAAGCTGAAATCAGCCATCTTAAAACGTTTAAATAGCAGTTCTAACACCCCCCAATGTTCAGTAAGGGTATTTAATAACTTTTTAGCTGGGATCATAAGGCTCCAGTAAATTCAGACTTTGGTGTTAGCGATTAGTATTAAATTATGTAATTGAGAATAGTTTTATGCTTTCTATGCTGCTAGAATCCGCGCCGAAACACTCGACTTACAATTTTTACATTATTATAAAGGTTGTTCAAACACCATGGTAACCCCACTTATCCTAACCCTGATAGCGGTGGCATTTTTGCTTATCGTTATAGAGGATATTATCCATGTAAACAAGGCCAAAACGACGCTTTTTTTTGGCACTTTATGCTGGATTATCTTATTTATCTCTCCAATTCATGGGCAAAGCCCAGAAACCATACAACATCAACTGGATCACAACATATTAGAAATCGCGACTTTGTGGCTGTTCTTAATGGCTGCGATGACCTTTGTAGCGTATTTAAACTCTAAAGGTTTTATCCAGAATATTGTTCATAAAATTATGCCAAATCAAATCAGTGAACGAAAGCTGATGTTTCTGATTGGTGGGTTTGCGTTTCTATTTTCATCTATTTCAGACAACATAACTGCAACTTTAATCTCGCTTGCGGTGGTGATGTCACTTAAGTTAGATCCTAAAAAATTAATAAAATATGCGACCTTAATTGTATTTAGTGTTAATTCGGGTGGGGTGTCGTTGATTACGGGTGATGTTACAACCCTGATGATTTTCTTAGACGAAAAAGTCACGATTGCTAATCTACTATTATTAATTGCCCCTGCACTGACAAGTGTTGCACTGCTCGCGGCGATGTTGTCGGTGGGTATGTCGGGTAATGTTGTGTTTGAAAAACAAGCAGCCCGTCGTATCGAAAAGACAGATATTACCATTGCGGTTATCTTCTTCTCGACGATTATTGCTACGTTAACTTTGAGTGTGCTTTATAGTGTGCCGCCGTTATTAACTTTTTTATTTGGTTTATCTCTGATGTTTTTGGTTGCGCAATTCTTAATGCGCAAAAAAGACGTTAACAAAAAAATCATCGATTATATTCGTGAAATTGAATACGACACCTTATTGTTCTTCGTTGGTGTGTTATTGCTGGTTGGCGCATTAAAAGAAGTTGGTATGCTTGCTAAATTTACTCACTTATATGAGTTGATGGCACCGGAATATGCCAACTACTTGATGGGGCTATTATCAGCGGCGGTAGATAACGTACCTCTAACTGCAGCACTTTTAAAAGCTGATATTGTGATGAGTCCTCAGCAATGGCTGTCGTTTACTTACGCAACTGGGGTCGGTGGCTCAATGCTTATTATCGGCTCTGCGGCAGGTATTATTGCCATGAGTAAGGTTAAGGCACTGACCTTTATGAGCTATCTTAAAATGTCGGTTTATTTATTAATTGCTTATACCGTTGGTTATTACGGTTCGCACTTAGCGGGCAGTTTAATTTCATAAAACAACTTGACAGCTAGACGTCTAAACGTTAACTTTCGAAGCCTGCTTTTAACAGCAGGCTTTGTTATTTTAACCAGGTGTTAACTTAACATTCAGAAGAGGTGCGATACTTAGGTAATTAATGTGAGGTGACGAACGCCGATGACCATTAATGAGGGAAGTACTCGCCGAGAAAATTAACCGGACGTCACGGTTATTTTTCGGTTTATGGGGCTGAATCCTCAAAACTGTCACCAAACTAGGTGGAGAGCTTCTGGCATGGACTACTCTTTATTTTCAAAGCACCCCCTTGCCGAGTTCTTCTTGAATTACTGTGGATAGTTTTCCACAAAAGGAGACGACATGAATACCCAATTAGCCGCCAACACAAAATCAGATTACGTTGTTGCAAAATTTGGTGGCACCAGTGTAGCTAACTTTGATGCTATGAGCCGCTGCGCTGAAATCATTTGTGCTGATAATCAAGTACGTATTGTTGCTGTGAGTGCCAGTGCAGGCGTGACAAACCATTTAGTTGCATTGTGTAAAGCTGATTTGAGCGCGGCTGAGCGTGATGAACATATTACTGGTGTGGTAGCCATTCAAGAAGCAATTTTGGCAGAGCTGTCACTGGATGCTGATTTAGCACATGGCTTTAATGAAACGCTTAAGGCTTTTCAAAAGCTAGCATCAGACGGGGCTAAGTCAGTAGCAGATCAAGATGAACTACTTAGCTTTGGCGAGCGTTTGTCATCGTATTTATTTACTCAAGTATTACGCGGTCAAGGTCTTGATGCGGTGCGTTTTGATGTACGTAAAGTGCTAAAAACAGATAGCCAATTTGCTAAAGCTACCCCAAATGTTGCAGCAACCGCTGCGGCTGCAAAAGAGCATTTAGTGCCGCTACTTGATGACCATGTTGTGGTAACTCAAGGTTTTATTGGTAGCAATGAGCACAATCAAACGACCACTTTAGGCCGTGGTGGTTCAGATTACAGTGCTGCATTACTCGCTGAAGCAATTAACGCAAAAAGCGTGCATATTTGGACCGATGTTGTGGGTATTTTCAGTACTGATCCGCGTTTATGCGCTAAAGCAAGCCCAATTGCACGCTTAAGCTTTGATGAAGCGGCAGAAATGGCAACGTTTGGTGCAAAAGTACTGCACCCGGCAACCATTTTACCTGCAAGCCGTAGCCATATTAGTGTGTTTGTTGGTTCAAGCCGTGAACCGCAGTTAGGTGGTACATGGATTGAAAAAGAAAAATCTCAGCAACCAGGTATTCGTGCCGTAACACAGCGTAAAAACCAAATTCTGTTAACGGTTAAAAGCCCTGAAATGCTCCTAGCGAGTGGTTTCTTAGCGCGTGTTTTCACCATTTTAAGTGAGTTTAATATTTCGGTTGATTTGGTTACTACCTCCGAGATCAGTGTTGCAATCACTTTAGATAACGCACCAAATGCATCACGCCCTGAGCTTGATCAAGCTTGTTTAGATAAGCTTTCTGAGTTTTGTCATGTGTCGGTTGAGAATAACTTAACGCTGGTGGCTTTAATTGGTTCTGAAATTCAATTACGTCAGCAAGAAATGAACTTAATGCAGGTATTGAGTGATTTTAATATTCGTTTAATTTGCCACGGTGCAAGTAAACATAACCTGTGCTTCTTAGTTGAGCAAAGTGAGTCAGATGAAGTCGTGCAGGCTATTCACAGCCGACTATTAGAAAGCCAAGTCGCGGCGTAAGTCGTTAAAATTAATAAAAGAGCACTGCCAGTCAGTGCTTTTTTGTGCCACAACACTTATATCAAAGCCTTCAACAGAGTTACTACTCGCGCTGAAATTATGTTTGCTCAATTCTTCAAATACATTAGGAGCAAGTAGTTTCGCAATTGGCTGAGCACTTGCTTTGGCAAGCGACTCTTTTAATGTCCAAATTCTAAAAAAGCACTGTGCCTGTTCATCGGGAGCGTCAAAACGGCTAATTAAGTCAACTTCATCTTGATGATAAAAATGCTTTGCGAGTTTGATAAAAGGGCGAGGCTTACTGCTTTGTTCAATATCAAAACCAAATAGCTGCTGTTCAGGGTTAAGGGCTGCGCCAATTAAACCATTCGAATGTGATAAACAGGCCCACACAGGTTCTCTGCGTTTTGTATGTAATTTGAGCTTACTGTCTTTGTCATCAAACTGGCTCGATATTTCATTGAGGGCTAAATCATCATGAGGGTAAGCATGTTGATACAAATACTTTAACGTTAGGCGAGTCGCTAAGTACTCTTGCTTAGCGCTAGGAATTTTGCGTTTTTCAAGTACGCTTAATTCAAACTCACTGAGTAATTTATCAAGGGGTAAACTTGCAACATCAATATGTGTTGCATCCATCAGCATAATTTTTTTGACCGTTATTTGGCTTTGCTGCTCGATGATAAGAGTATTCGAAAAGTAGTCACTGCTCATGGTTTAACGCTTACACGAAGGCTCGTATTTAGTTTTGTTTATTTTTACAGCAGATGCACATTTATAGGCATGAACAAACGCAAATAGTTTACGCAGTTGACTGTAATTATGGTTTAATGATGAAAAATAATAACAGATTTGTAGATGTATGGCACAAGTTCGTGACGGCTTTCAAAGTCGATTAGGTTTCGTTTTAGCAGCTTCTGGTGCGGCGGTAGGTTTAGGTAATATTTGGGGCTTTCCAACACAAGCGGCAAACCATGGCGGCGGTGCATTTTTACTTGTTTACTTCATTGTTATCTTCTTATTGGCGCTTCCGGCTCTTTATACTGAGCTGTATTTAGGCCACCAAGCGCAAGCGAATCCAGTAAAAGCATTATCTAACGCGTGGCAAGACACAGCGCCTAAAGTGGGGGCAGCAGCTGGTTATATTGGTCTCTTTGGTGCGGTTGTGATGTTAAGCTTTTATTCGATAGTTGCAGGGTGGATGCTCGCTTATGCGCTTGAGCCAGTCGCAAGCTTCTTTGGTTTTACTGAGTTAAGTAACTTTTTACACAGTGACTCGATGGCACGTAATTTTGTGTTTACGCCACTGATGCTTATTCTTACAGCGAGTATTATTTTAAAAGGCGTTAAATCAGGTATCGAAACTTGGTCACGCCGCTTAATGCCATTATTGCTAGTGTTATTAGTGGCATTAATTGCTTATATCGCCACCCTAGACGGTGCGATGGATGGCTTTGCAGCCTATTTAGTGCCAGATTTTAGTCAAATTTTTGATGCAAACTTAATTATTGCGGCAATGGGACAAGCGTTCTTTTCATTGTCGTTAGGTGTTGGTTGTATGATGGTTTACGGCTCTTATTTAAAGCCAGATGCGAACCTGCCTAAATTAACTGGAACCGTGGCACTGCTTGATACTGGTGTGGCCTTTTTAGCGGGTTTATTGATTATTCCGGCTATTTTTGTTGCTCAACACAACGGTGTAGAGGTATTTAGCGGCGGTAAATTGGTCGGTGAAGGGCAGTTAATTTTTGCGATTTTACCTGAGCTGTTTAGCACGATGGGCCAAGTGGGTTTACTCGTTGGCTTATTATTCTTTGTTTTAATGTCGATTGCCTCAGTGACATCAACCATCTCATCGACCGAAATTCCAGTAGCATTTTTAGTTGAGAATCACAGTGTAGAGCGCAAAAAAGCGACCTTATTTGTAACGCTAATCGTGTTTATTGCCTCATCACTTATTATTTTAAACTTTGACTGGTTATTTGGTTTAGTCATTATGGTGCTCACACAGTACCAATTACCTTTAATGGGACTGTTCTATTTCATTACTGTTGGCTGGTTATGGCAGCGTGGTAATAAATTGCATCAAGTATCGAGCGGTCCTCATTATTGGTTTGCCCAGTACATTCGCTTTGTCTGCCCGTTATTAATGACGGCGGTTTTTGTGAACGTGGCGTTGTTGAAATAGAGTCTTGAGTTGCTAGTTGCTAGTTGCTAGTTGCTAGTTGCTAGTTGCTAGTTGCTAGTTGCTAGTTGCTAGTTGCTAGTTTTAAGTGAAAAGACAAAAAGTAAAAGGCGTGGGGTTAAACCTCACGCCTTTTTAATTTAACGGGCGCTTGCTTTAAATAACTTCGTTAGTTAATGGTAAGCCTTGGCTTATCTCATTAGCACTTTGTAATGTGGTGCAGGCTATTTCGCTAAGTGCTTCTTGGGTGAAGAAGCCTTGGTGGCCTGTCACTAACACATTCGGAAAGCTAATAAGACGTGAAAAAATATCGTCTTGCATGATTTCTTCACGGTGATCTTTAAAGAATAACTCTGACTCTTGCTCATACACATCAAGCCCTAGGTGTCCGAGCTTTTTAGACTTAAGCGCCTGAATACATGCTTGGCTATCAAGAAGTGCACCACGAGAGGTGTTAATCAGCATGACACCATCTTTCATTTTCTCAAATGCGCTAGCATCAATTAAATGATGAGTATGCTCGTTGAGCGGGCAGTGCAATGAGATGACATCACTTTGTGTGAGTAAAGTGTCTAAATCGCACAGGGTATAAGGGCCTTCACCAGCCATTGGGTCACAAACGAGTACCTTAGCTCCAAAGCCATTTAATATATTTACCAGCGCTAAACCGATTTTGCCGCAGCCTATAATCCCAATAGTTTTTTTAAACAGATTAAAGCCAAGTAAGCCGTTTAAATCAAAGTTACCTTCACGTACGCGGTTAAAGGCTTTATGGGTTTTTCGATTGAGCGTTAGCATAAGGGCAATACAATGCTCTGCTACTGCTTCTGGGCTATATGCAGGGACGCGGCAAACCTTGATGTTATGCTCTTTGGCAGCATCAAGGTCTACATTATTGAAGCCTGCACAGCGTAATAAGATTGCTTTAATGCCAATAGCCGCTATATCTGCAATGACGTGTTTGTCGACCGTATCGTTTACAAACACGCACACTGCATCGAAACCTTGGCAGAGGGGCGTGGTATTGCTGTTTAAGGATTGCTCAAAATAACTGAGCGAAACAGACTCAGCGTATTCAGTTAGATTCCTTTCAAAAAACGGTTGCTCATACTTTTGCGCACTGAATAAGGCCAGTTTCATCATTTAAATTACTCTCTATCACCATTTTGAGGGTTTCGGGTTTGGTGCGCGGGGCATATCGCGCAACGAGTTGACCCTCTGAGTTTATAAGAAATTTGGTGAAATTCCATTTAATTGCACGGTTTTGTGCAATTCCACGGGTATGACACTTTAAATAATTAAATAACGGGTGGGCGTCTGGGCCGTTGACTAACACCTTGTTAAAAATAGGAAAGCTGACATCAAAGTGTTGCTGATAAAAGGCTTTAAGCTCATTGCCATCAAGTGGCTCATTGTGGCCAAATTGATTGCAGGCAAAACCGAGTACGGTAAAACCTTGCTGTTTATATTCTTGATACAACTTTTCAAGGCTTGCCATTTGAACTGAAAAATTACATTTGCTGGCAATATTGACGATAAGCGCTGTTTTTCCTTGTAACGATTCAAGGCTAAAGTTTTCACCAGAAGCAAGCTGGGCATTGAAACGATATATACTATCCATGTTTTACCTGTGTGTTTTTAAACGGTTTAAATGAACTTTTTTTCATTCGCTTTTTAGTTATTCGGTTGAGATAATGAAATTGTTACTAATTTATCACTCAAATAGGTCAGTTTTATGTCAATGAAAGTCGCCTTCATCGGATTAGGTGTAATGGGTTACCCAATGGCGGGTCACCTTGCCAACGCAGGTCACAGTGTGACAGTTTACAACCGCACAACGGCTAAAGCGCAAAAGTGGGTATCAGAGTATCAAGGTGAATACTCTGAAACGCCAAGTGAAGCCGCAAAAGGGGCTGATATCGTTTTCATGTGTGTAGGCAATGATGATGATTTACGTTCAGTTGTTTATGGTGAAAATGGTGTGCTAGCAAGCATGCATGAGGGCAGCTATTTAGTTGACCACACTACAACATCAGCTGAAGTGGCACGTGAAGTGGGTGCTCAAGCGAAACTACAAGGTATCGCATTTTTAGATGCGCCGGTTTCTGGCGGTCAAGCGGGTGCAGAAAATGGTGTATTAACTGTGATGGTTGGTGGCGACGAAGCCGACTTTAATGTTGTTCAACCTGTCATGGCTGCTTTTAGCCGTTTTAGCCAATTATTAGGTGAAGTAGGTTCTGGTCAACTTTGTAAAATGGTAAATCAAATTTGTATTGCTGGTGTGGTGCAAGGCTTGGCTGAGGGTTTACACTTTGCAAAACAAGCTGGCCTTGATGGTGAAAAAGTAATTGAAACCATCTCTAAAGGCGCTGCAGGCTCATGGCAAATGGAAAACCGCTACAAAACAATGTGGGCTGGCGAATACGAGTTTGGTTTCGCTGTTGATTGGATGCGCAAAGATTTAGGCATCGCTTTGGATGAGGCAAAGGCAAACGGCGCAACTTTGCCGATGACGGCAACAGTTGATCAATATTACGCCGATGTACAAGCTTTAGGCGGCGGCCGTTTCGACACCTCTAGCTTATTAGCGCGTATCGAAGCGTTACATAAAAAGTAATATTCATAAAAAACGCGACAATAATTGTCGCGTTTTTTTACATGCTTTGTGCGTAATTGTACAAGGCTTTTAAAATATGCAGATTTTTCTCGTTATCATCATTTTCATGAGCTAGATTTTCAAGGGTGATCATGAAATCTTGGCCACTTATCGACGGGCTATCTTCGCCATGCATTAGCTTGTTTTGGCAATACTGGCGCCAAGTGGCTAATTCATCTTGGCTAAGGGTGTGTGGCCAGTTTCGCGCGCGGTATCTAAATAACAAGGTAGCAAACTTTTTATCATCGAAATCAAGCTGCATTGAGGCTAATTGCTCAGGTGTTGCATCACGTATCATAGCAAATTTTGCTTTATCAGCATGGCTGGTAAAACCATCATAAAGTTGATAATCAGGGTTAGTGGTTTCGCCGTAATCACGCTGCTCGTTAAACACTTCGGTTACTTTGTCGCGAAGCTCAGTGTTGGCTTTTAAAATAGCGAGATTTTGTAAGCACTTTTCGCGGTCAATACCTAAACGGGCTGCGTTCTCTGGTAACAAGGTTTTTGCTGGTGCGAGAATAGGACACTTATTTAAATGCACGAGTTTTAAGCCTACCGGTGCTTCATCTTCGCCAAGGTCGCTGTGTTTTGTGTAAAGACGCGTTCGTAGCTCTTTAACTGATAAATCTAATAAGACTTGCGGATCTTCAGTTAAATTAAAGCAAATAATGGCGTTTTTATTGACTGGGTGAAAGCTCATTGGTGCAATCCAGCTGGTGCAGCCTTGGCTTGCCGGAATTCGTGATGAGGTGTGCACCAATGGTGTCATGTTAAACACATCAACTAAATCAGCCAGTGGTTTTTTAGAACGTAAGCTAAAGAAAAACTGATACAACTTAGGTTGTTTTTCTTTTATTAATTTTGCCAACGCTATGGTTGCCGTTACATCACTTAAAGCATCGTGAGCGGCAGCGTGCTCAATGCCATTGGCAACGGTTAAATGCTCGAGCTTAAAGCTCGGTGACCCGTCTTCTTTAAGCGGCCATTCAATGCCTTCTGGGCGAAGTGCATAACAGGCACGCACTAAATCAATAATATCCCAGCGGCTATTATTGTTTTTGTATTCACGCTCGTATGGGTCATAAAAGTTACGATATAAGCTGTAACGTGTGACTTCATCATCAAAACGGATACTGTTATAGCCCGCAACACAGGTATTAGGCTGGCTAAATTCAGCATGTATCTTTGCCATAAACTCAGCTTCAACTAAGCCTTTTTGCATCGCAACTTGCGGGGTAATACCCGTTATTAAACACGCTTCAGGGTGGGGCAAGTAATCGGCAGCTGGCTTGCAATACTCAATTAACGGCTCACCAATAATATTCAAATCGAGATCGGTACGAATACCTGCAAATTGACTTGGGCGGTCCTTTTGCGGGCTTGCGCCAAATGTTTCGTAGTCGTGCCAATAAATTGTTGGTTGCTGTTGTTCTGGATATGCCATGCATTAAACCTTGCTAAGCGTAGGACCGCTTTGACTTATTTTTTGAATTAACAGAATTATGGCATAGAGCCTAGCTAGTTTATAGAGCTAAACGGTTTGATGCCGTTCAGCGTACGTTTTGCATACACGGTTAGTATAAAAAATGGCCTAACGGTTTAATTTTATGCTTATATAGGGTCTAGTCGTTAGTTTTTACCCAAATTTGTATTTTAGTGGCTCGGTATTTGCTAACGAAAACTATCTTTAACAATGAAGGAACAAAAAAATGACTTTATCAGCTTTATTACTATCTACTTTAGCATTCGACGCAGCACCAGTTTCAACTAACTCAGTTGAGCAAATTAAAAATTCAGGTGGAATCATAATTCTTAACCCTAAGAAAAAAGAAGAAAATCTAAACAACTCGGGCGGAATCATCATTCTAAATCCTAAAAAGAAAGAAAACTAATACATAAAACCAGCTAAGAGCTGGTTTTTTTTTATCTAACATTCTAACATGAAAGAAAAAAGAGTTTGCGCCTGTGGAGTTTCTGCAAGAGCTTTATAATAAGTGGCTCGTTATTAAGCCATATACTGATACATTTTCCTTTCAAGCTGTAATCGCAACTAGTTACTTGATAGCTTTAATTAATTCATTGCGAAAAGCTTTAAAAGAAAAAGAATTTTTTAGCAACTTCATCACTATTGCCAATGTTTGCGCTAACTATTTATTTACAGCTTTGATGATGGAATATGCTTTGGAGTATGTGAAGAATCATAATTCAGCAGCAAGTGCACAAAATGTATATTTAGGATTTGTAATTGCAAATTCAGTCATGCTTATTATGATGTATAAACTTCATACAATGTTTAGTTATAAATTGAATGATTTATTTTTCAAAGTTTCAAAACTTTTCATTATTCTAACTCTGTCTCACTTAATTATTTGGGTGAAATTTGTTGTTCTGGATTTGCAGCAAGAATTTGCGCAGATACATTACGTTTACAGCTTTATTGTGTTGTATATCAGCCTTGTACTATCATTTATAATGCTTTTTCCTGATGTATTACGGACCAAGTTTGGGTGTATAGTAACATTTAGTTTACCGAGGGATCGTAATGCTTGAACTAATTTACATAGCCATTGCCCTTTTAGCCATCTTGCTGATTGCAAGTACATGGTTGATTGCGCGCAAAAATATTTTTGAAGATCAAATAAGGTCTAAGTCTGTTGAGGTGGTTTGGTGCACGTTACAAGCCGAGCATGAAACAGATATCAGCAAAGCAATTAAACTATTCAATAAAGCTGAACAACTAAAGAGCGAAATTGCGACCTTAATGGGCACTTCACCGCACGCTGCACATTTTAAATTAGCAGAACCGACTGGGCTTGCTAGCGATAAAATAAAGGAGTTATCGCTTGGAGAGCTGCAGCGATACTACGATAAGCAAAACAACATATCTGACATTTACGAAAAAATGTACAAAGGTAAGAATTAGTAAAAAAGCCAGGTTATTTAACCTGGCTTTGTATTTTTAGCTCTTTTGCTATTTGTTTTAGCTGAATATCTGCAAGTTGACTAAGTGCTTCTTGCGTTTGATTTTCACCCTTAATTAACCCCGCCATTGATAGCTTTTTTATACTCTTGATAATACCGTTACTCACTGCTTCTAATACCGGCCCATCGAGTGTAGCTGTGGTTTGGTTATTACCATTAAGTAGTGAATCAAAGCTAACCTCAGAAGCTTTAGCCACTTCATCAATTAACTCATAAGGAACAGTTGCAAGCTCAATACTTTGCTCACAAAAGCCACGTTGTAATGATAAATGTTGCTCTAATTCTAAATTATTTTGCACCTGGCAAAGCGTACATAAGCGCATAAAAATATCACTTACATGCTGTTGCTCAGTGCTAAGCGTTTGATTGAACATAGCATGTCCTTGCACTGCTTTTTTATTTATATTAAACGACTTTTTAAAAAATCTCATGCATAAAGTGATAGTTAGCGAATCTTTTAATTCATATACAATGCTATTTGATGATACAAGCCAATTCCTAGTAATACATTGAAAGGAAAGGTAATACCTAAAGAACATAACATGGCTAAGCCTATATCAGCATCAGGAATCGCTGCTTTAATAGCCGCTGGAGCAGCAATATAAGAGGCACTAGCAACTAGGCTTGCTAATATTACTACCGAGCCCAGTTCGAGTTGAAGGGCAGTACCAACACAGACGCCGATAGCACCCAATAGGTTAGGTGTTATAAGTGCAAATAATGCTAAACGCCAATGATGCCATGGAATAGGGCGCAGTGTTTGTGCAGCCATTAAACCCATTTCGAGCAAGAATAACGCTAATACAACTTTAAAGCTGTTTGTTAAAAGGCTAGTTACTTGGCTGCCTTGTTGTGTGCCGTACATCATGCCAATAATTACACCACCTACAAGCAGAATCACGCTTTTGTTAGTCAGTGTTTCATGCCATAGCGCTTTGAGTGATAGGTTTTGCCCAGACCCATTTCCCAGACGGCGGAATAGTAACAAACCAACGATGATGGCAGGTAACTCAAGCATTACTAAGTAAAGCGTGACTTCAGCACCCACATTAAGTGAGTTCGATTCGGCATATGCTAAAGCAACGGCGAATGTACCTGCACTTACTGAACCATAGTGGGCGGCAATACTTGCGCTATTAGCAACAGAGAGGTTTAGCAGTTTGTTTAAAACTGGGTAAAGCATTAAAGGTATTAAGCCGCCAAGCAGTAACACAGCGCCCATTTCGGGTAAGAGTTGCCAATGTAAATTGCCATGTAGCACCATGCCGCCTTTTAAGCCAATGGTGAGCATCAACAATAGGCTAAGAGTTTCATAGGTTGCTTGCGGAATTTTTAGGTCAGAGCGAAGTAATCCGGCTGTGAGTCCTAAAACAAAAAACATTACAACAATATCAGGCACTTTGTTTTCCTCTTGGTTAAAAGCGCCGCTATTCTAGATAAAAATTCACATAGTAAATAAT
>NZ_JAKEVM010000062.1 GCF_022398475.1 Pseudoalteromonas shioyasakiensis
AAATAGGAACAATGATAAAGTGCATCACGTTAACAATTAGAACACTTAGTTAACACCCAACTCAGGGATAAAACAATAAAGTAACAGGTGAAACAATGATAAAAAATAATTATTTAGGTGCTAGCATAAAGCTTGCTCTATGCTCATCGGCACTTGCCATTTCTAGCCAATCGTTAGCTGCTGAAGAAGAAGGCGCAAAATCAATTGACCGTATCGAAGTAACAGGGTCACGCATTTTACGTGAAGGTGCTATTGCCCCTGCTCCAGTTACAGTGATAAGCGGTGAAGACTTAGTTAATACTGGCGCGGTTAATATTGGTGAGGCACTAAATAAATTACCAGCACTTGGTAATACTTATTCACTATCAAACTCAGGCCGTTTTATCGGTACTGCGGGCCTTAACATTCTTGATTTGCGTAATATGGGCACAGCTCGTACACTTGTTCTTGTCGATGGCAAACGCCATGTTTCAAGTTCTGCTGGTACTCAATCAGTTGACACCAATACAATTCCAAGTGTTTGGGTAGAGCGTGTTGAAATTATCACCGGTGGTGCATCAGCTGTATACGGTGCCGATGCTGTAACAGGCGTAGTTAACTTTATTCTTAAAAAGAATATCGAAGGCTTAAGTGTTAGTGTTACCAAAGGTGCCTCTGAACTAAGTGATTACAAAAACGAAAAAGCAACGTTTTCATACGGTACAAACTTTGATAATGACCGCGGTAATGTTGCCTTTGCTGTTGAATACTCAGGCCAAAATACATTAAATGCGCTTGATCACCCGTGGACTGATGGCTCTTTCTTTAGCTTGCGTAACCCAGCTCAAAATGAAGAGAACAAAGACGACCCAAATTTCCCTGATAAAATTTACACACCAAATGCTGGCTATTATGCGATTAATAATGCAGGTGTTTTTGCATCAAGCAATGGCTATGTTAACTCATTCAACCCAGATGGCAGCCTTCGTGACATTTATATAGGTGACCGAGTAGATGGTCTTGCATGTGCTGACTGTGATTCATTTAACCTTGCTCAATTCAATGAAATTCAGCCAGAATTTGAGCGCTACAACGTAAACTTTAAAGTAAACTATGACGTTGCAGACGATATGAATGCGTACTTCGAAGCAAAATATGTAAACAGCGAAGGCGAAAGCATTGGCCAGCCAGCATTTTTCTTCTTTAACCCTAATAACAGCATCAAGATTGACAACCCATACCTTGACTCAAGCGTTAAAGATCTAATGGAACAAGAAGGTGTTAGCTCAATCATGGTTAACCGTATGATGACAGATTTAGGTCGTCGTATTGAAAACAACACACGTGAAACAACCCGCTTTGTTGCAGGCTTAAGAGGCACAGTATTCAATGACTGGGAATTAGATGCATCAGTTGTTCATGGCCAAACTGACTTAGAGCGTATTAATGGCGCTAACATGATTATGGCAAACTACTACAATGCTCTTGACGCAGTTGATGATGGCGAAGGTAATGTTGTTTGTCGTAGTGAAGAAGCGCGCGCTGAAGGTTGCGTACCAGTAAACATCATGGGCTTTGGCGCACCAAGTCAAGAAGCGATTGATTACATTAATACAGTATCAACAGGTACTTCTGAAATTACTCAAACAGTAGTAACAGCATCACTTGCAAACTCAGCAATTTATGAATTACCAGCAGGCTATGTTGGTTTTGCTGCCGGTGTTGAATACCGTAAAGAAGAAAGTGAAACTAAAGAGCCTGATAACGCAGTAGGAACGTTCTTTAACGCACTTGGTGAAGACAAAGGTGATTTTGATGTAAACGAGATTTACTTTGAAGCATCAATCCCGCTACTAGCTGACTTGCCACTTGCTCAAGACTTAGTACTAGATACAGCGGTACGTTATGCTGACTATAGCACAATTGGTGATGCAACAAGCTGGAAAGTTGGTTTAGATTGGACTGTGAACGATCAATTACGTGTTCGTGCAACACAATCTGAAGCACTACGTGCGCCAAACATTGGCGAAATTTTCGGTGCAGCGAGCCAAACATTCTACAACGTTGATGACCCTTGTTTAGCAGATAACCTAGATGATTTACAAAACTCAGAAGTTCGCCGTGCAAACTGTGCAGCATTAGGTGTTCCTGCTGGTTTTGAATCAGATTACGATTCACAAACGCTTGAAGGTTTAGTAAGCGGTAACAAAGATGTTAAAGGTGAAGAGTCAACCAGTACTACAATTGGTTTAGTTTACCAGCCATCATTCCTAGAAAACTCAGTTGTTACAATCGACTATTGGAAAATTGAATTAGAAGACGCAATTACAACGATTGCTTCTCAAGAAATTCTTGACCGTTGTGTTGACGCTGAAGGCGGTATTAATAACCAATACTGTAATCTAATCACACGTGATAGCAGCTCACATGAAATTACACTTATCCAAAACTCGGTATTAAACGTTTCTGGACAAGAAGTATCAGGTGTTGACTTTGAGTTAGGTTATGACTTTGATGCTCTAGAAGGCAACTTCTCTACACGCTTAATTGGTACTTACCTAATTGAACGTAAAGAGTTCCCATTCCAAGACGAACCTGAAGATTACATCGAGTACGCAGGTACAACGGGTGAAGCTAAATGGCAAGCTAACTTAACTATCTCTTATAAGCGTGATGGTTTCTTTGCAACCTTTGATACACGTTACCTAGATGAAGTAAGCCTTTACACAGACCAAGAATTAGAAGATAACCCGAATCCAAACAGCTTAATGAAGTTTGGTAGCTATGTTATTTCTGACGCAACCGTTGGTTATAACTTCGAAAGCGGCTTTGGTGTGAAAGTAGGTGTTGATAACATCTTTAACCGAGAGCTTCCATTCGGTACAAGAGGCACAGGTTCAGGTAGTGCAAGTTACGACAACATCGGTCGTTTCGGCTACTTAAGACTATCTTACGATTTCTAATCGTTAAAATTTGATTCTCTTGGGGCTGCACTTTTGTGCAGCCCTTTTTCTATCAGATATAAAAACTATCCTATTCCAATCATTTACTTAAAACCTGACAATTCACGCTATACTCTACCCTATCGGCCTTTTAACTTAATAAGACTATGCTCAAAACGGTATTTTTCATTATCTGTCTATTTTGCTTACCGAGTGTTTTTGCCAAGCAAAGTATTATTTTTATAAATCCAGGTCATGCTGATACCAATGTCACAGGCCCTTTTTGGTTTGAAGTATCGCAGTTGATGCGTGATGCTGCCAAAGACTTTGATCTCGATTTAACGATTCATTATGCCAACCGAAATCATATTGAAATGAAGTCATTAGTGGCTAATGCGATTAAAGCAAAGCCAGATATGCTGATTTTAGTTGATGAGAAAAGTGTGCTAACCCAACAACTTTTAAGCTTAAAGCACATCTCTACGCCCATCTATTTTTTACTTAACCGCCCATCAGAACAAGAACTAAACCGTTTGATTGATCATGGTATTAATATCGCAGGTAGCGTTGTGCCCGATAACAAACAAGCGGGTCAATTATTAGCTGAAAAACTGATTGAAAAAGCTCAGCACACGGCAAATATTCTCGCGATTAATGGTGATTACACCACCCATGCAGCACTTGATAGAGAGCAAGGTTTAGAGCAAAGTGTTCAAACGCATGATAATGCTAATATCACCGCTAAAACAGTTGCCAACTGGTCAGCAACACAAGCGTATCGCCAGAGTCTTGGCTACTTTAGCCATCAATCTAACATCAATATGGTTTGGGCTGCCAATGATGCCATGGCATTAGGGGCGATTGCAGCGCTTGATGAGTTAAATAAACGCAAAGATGTATTGGTTGGCGCAATAAATTGGCCACTCAGAGTTGTGGCAGAAAAAATAGACGTCACTATCGGCGGTCATGTCACACTAGGAGCTTTAGCTATAGTAAATGTTCATGATCTACTCAATAATTACGCAACCGGAACTATGCATCATGAAGTGGCCATTTTCAGCCAACATAGCGAACAAACGCTTAAGCTAGTTGAACAAATTCACAGTGATAACTTAGCAATTAACTTTCGCGTTTTCAGTAATGCGAATAAAAATGCCCTTCCCTTCAGTGTTGAATCACTTATTTTAGAGGCAACAAAAAGCGCACTGTAAAGGGCGTTGACAGTGCGCTTTTAAAGAGTTTTAAAGCTATAGTGATTGTAAAAAGCTAATTAACTGAGCTCTTTTTTCACTGCTAAGCTCTGTAAATTCACGCTTACTTTTTTCAGCTTCACCACCGTGCCATAGAATCGCTTCTTCTAGTGTGGCTGCGCGCCCATCATGTAAGAAACCTGCGGCTGGGTTGACTGTTTTCGTTAAACCAATCCCCCAAAGCGGACGCGTTTTCCACTCACGGCCTGTTGCCATAAAATCACGACGGTTATCTGCAAGCTCTTCACCCATGTCATGTAACAACATGTCGGTAAATGGCCAAATTTCTTGCCCTTTTACAGCCGCAGGCGCTGCAATACCGCCCAACAATAAAGCGGCACCATTTGCGGTTACAAAACGGGGCGTATGACAACCAGTACAGTTTAATTCGTTGAATAAACGTGCACCGGCTTTAACATCTTCGTCGGCAACATTACGACGAGCTGGCACAGCAAGCGTTTCTGCGTAAAACACGACCGTATCAGAAAACTCATCACTGGCTTCTGGCAATCCTTGCTCATCAGAACCGGTATCTTGATAGTTAGTACGAGATAAATAACTTTCGTGCATTAATGTATTAGCAATGCTTTCTTCAGGGAACAATGAGTTGGTTACCCCCATGTCACCACGCAGTGCACCTAGTGATTGCTGTCTGACTGATGGTGTACTGGCTTTCCAACCAAATCGTCCAAGTGACACAGGGTTTTCATCACCCGCTTGAGCCTTAACAGCATCAAATACCCAGTTTGCTTTACCTGAAATTCCATCGTTGTCGGCATCATCAACATCTTCAAGCGCTAGAATATCTTGCTCTTCAATCGCTTCAAGCAATCCAAGACCAAAGACAGGCATGCCATTACGGGCACTAAAACGTACATCTTCATTGGCAAGGGCACTTAAACTGAAATTTTCAGGTGAGTCCCATGCATTGTCGATAGTAAATACCGGCTTTTTCAACGTGACAGTACTTCCATCCGGGTAGCTAAACTCCGTGTAATCATAGCTTAGATATACATCAGCTTGGCCACCAAAATTATGCGTTTGCCAGTCTTCACGGGCTTGTAAAATCCCCCGGTGAAAGAGTTGATCCCCAAACCCTTCAACGCCTGTAACCTGACAAAAATCATTGATACTACTTGGCACTTCACATACGCCATCAGCTAAGCTAACGCGTAAAAAGATCCCTGCATCATTCGCTAACTTCACAGTTTGCTGTTCAGCGGTTGGAACAATAGTGCTTGGGCGACCATCTCGTTGGTGACAAGCATTACAGTTATTATTATTAAAAACAGGTCCTAAACCATCGAGTTCCGGGTGTGCATCATTCGGGGCTGTCGTAAAGGATGTTTCAAAATTAGCATCGCCAGTTAAGTGAATATCGAGTTCTGAATCACTTAAATTAGGCATAGGTGTAGAGAAACCATGGCCTGAATTATTGGTATCGAGGGCTGTCGCTTCACCAGCCAAGGCAACGACATCAATATAATTTGGATCAGTTTCGCTGCTTGTTGGTGGTGTTGTCGTTTCGGTCGCGCTTTTATCGCTGGTTTTACTTCCACATGCCACTATAGATATGGCTGTGAAAGCAAATAGAATTGGTTTAATTGCTTTTACATTCATGACGGTATCTTGTAAAGAGGGGAAGCAGATGCTTCCCCAGCGATTATAAATTCCACTCTTTGATAAGTGGCACAACTTCTTCTTCAAGGGTCGCTTGTAATTCACCTAGCGCATCAATCGCTGTTCGAATTCGAACGCGACCAGCATCATCCTTAATCGCTTGTCTAAATGGCATATCATCTGCACCTGCAATGGCATCAATCGCTGCAATCGCTGCTGAAATTTGAGTTTCAACTTTCGCTGCTAGTTCAGCGTCACCGGCATTGATAAATGCTTTAAGACCTGGGCTGTCGTTTTCATCGCTGAATGTGCCTAAAAACACATTTTGTACACCAACAATGTTGTTGCTAAAGTCAGTTAATGAGTTCCAGCTATATTGTGATTCAACCAATGATGTATCAGCTGTGTCTTTGCTAGTACCGAATGGTTCTGCAATTTTACCGTTACCTACCTCATCAACAATACCGATAACACCATTGACTAACTCTTCAATAACACCTAACTCAGATGAGTATTTATCATTGCCCGGTGTTAATAAATAATCTTTATAAGCAGGTTCATCATCCGCATTTGCAGAGATAACCCATGCATCAACAAGGCTTTGTGTATGAATATTAAATACTTCAGCACATGCAATTAAGTATTCCATTTCACGCACAGTCATTTCGTCAATTGACTTATCGTTATCTTCAACGCCATTACCGAATAATAAAAACTCCATGGTGTGGAAACCTTGTACACCATCGTCAAAGTTCTTCACATTATCAGCCGAGAACGTTGTGTTACTTGCAAGTAGTGCTTCTAAATCAGCGGTATTTAATGGCCAAGTATCAAGATGTGGATCAATTGATAAACTATCAACAGGACCAAAGATATGCGACTCACCTTGCTCCCAGAATACACGTGCATCTTTCCAAGCTTGTTGAGCAGCAGCCAGCGCAGCTTCGTTTTTGTTTTCTAATAATGTGAGTGTCGCGTTATGTAGAACCGTCGCCTTGCTGTTTAGCATTTCGTAACCATCCACAATCACTTGCTCAGTTACGTTTTCAATTAAATCAGTTGCATCATAGCTAAAGCCTGTTACTTCAGTAACGGGTGTGCTTGTGTCTGAAGAATCATCCGAAGAAGACGAACCACATGCAACAAGTGTTGACGCTAAAATGACAGCTGTGATGCTGTTTAATACTGTTTTCATCCCAAGGTTCCTTTATAGTTCTGTTGAAAATTTATAGCCAAGAGAGGCGCTAAAGTGAGTCGTGTCATCGATATCGTCTTGTGCGTAATAACGTTGACCACCCTGAAGTTTTAGAATTAAGTTTTTGTTTGGAAGGTAATTTAAACCAAAGTTAAGCTCACGAATGTCGTAACGATGGATAGCCGCACCACTGGCCACTTCAAGCATTGGGTTGGCATAATCAAACGAGGTAAATACATACAGCGGCGAAGATAAATCAAACAGCCCCTGCATATTATATGCGGCTTCTACAAATGCAGATTCAGCTTTACTACCAAGCTGTGCAAAGCTTCCTGGACGTAGACCCGGCGTTGTTTTATTCGCAGCAGTGATAGCAACTGAGTCCTCTAACTCGCCATATAAGTACTGACCACGGAACACAAGATCATCTAACGTCCATGCACCATGTAACCCGAGAATAGACACGTTTCCATCCGCATCAAGTTTGCCCTGATTGCGACGGTTATCTGAAGTATTTGCCGTATAGTAACTAACACCAAAGCCTTTACCAGCTTTAACATTGCCATAATCAAGGCGTAATGTGAGCGCTAAATCATCTGCGGTGTTTTCTTCAAAGCGTTGCTGTGCACCACCCGCGACCCAATTAGTCGAACGGAAGTATTCAGAGTTAAGACCCGTCGTCACCAATGTTTGCAGTGTAAAGTCAGACCAACGAGAAATTAAGTTAACCCCAGTTTCATGCCAAACTTGCGGGATCATAGTTGCCTCACCCCAATGGCGAGTCGTGGTAAAGTATTGATCTGGCTTATTTAAGTCTGTGCCTAAGCCTACCGGAACATATATATGACCAAACTTGACTGTAAAGTTAGGGTTATATTCATATTCTAGCTGTAGCTTTTCGACAATAACTTCACCACCCGCTTCAACTTCTGATTCAAATTCGCCAAATTCTTCAAAGCCGTCGTATTCAAGCGTGGTACCTGTACCACCATGTTCATACTCAAGTTCAAATTCGACTTTCCATTTATCATCAATTTCATATTCGAACTCAGTAACAACACGCTCTAAATCTGTTGTGGCGCGGCGCTCTGGAGAAGTATCTTGAACGTTGGCAAACACTTCGTCACTTTTGTAAAGCAAAGTACCATAGCTTTTGAAAGTAAGTTTTGACTCTTTTTTGCTTACCGCTGTAGCAACGGGTGCTGCCTGCTCAGTAACAATTGGGGCTTTTTGTTGCACTACAACTTGCTGGGTGTTTTTTGCTTCTAATTGACTTTTTAAATAATCAATCGCTTTTTGTTGTTCAAGGAGTTGTTGTTGAAGTTTTTCGAGTTGAGCTTGCATGTCATCATTTGCAACACTGTAAAGTGGAGTCAAAACCAATGACACAGCGAGAGAGAGTACTGCTTTCTTCATTGTAAAACGCACCTAAAATTAAAAGCAGAATGATAATAGTTGCTTTTTACATTGTAAATGTTGTTAACTATATTTTTTGAGAAAAAAGGTAATTTAGATCAAATAAGTCTTATTCACTAAGATAATTTCACTAAAAATTAGGATGGAGTGATAGATTGGCACCCAAAAAGGTAGTATTGTACTACAATTGAAAATAACCTGTTAACAAGTAAGCCGAACTGATGTGCTTACTTGTTAACGACAGGATTTGCACTATCTAAATGATAGGTTTATTTATTACTGAGCCAAACTGCTTGGTATGGGGTTAGCGACATTGTTTGTGTTTGCTCAGTAATTTGCTCACCGCTAATTAAATCTCGCCATTGCTCAGTACCAATCAAATTTAAGTCGGCAAGCGTAAGCGTTTGCGGCTCGTCACTAATGTTATAAACACAAAACATACTTTGCGAACGGTTGATACTTTGTCGCCAAAAACCAAAGAGCCCTTCGCTTAAATGTAACGTATATTGCGTCGCATTAGGGTGAAATGCACTTTGCGCCTTACGAATAGCCATTAGGTTTTTCATCGCTTTAAACACAGTACGATGATGGGCATTTTCATTACTCAGCTTTGCTAGTAAATCTGACTCTTGCCAGCGGTGACGGTTAATCGCTCGGTTATGTTGGCTATTTTCAAAGCGTTCATAATCATTGGTGGTACCGAGTAAGCTATGAATATACAAACCTGGAATACCTTCAAGCGCAAACATAATGGCATGCGCACATAAAAAGCGCGCAACACCCCATTTATCTGGTCCTTTATGGGTACCTTGCAACGCATCAAATAAGGCAATGTTTAACTCATAAGGGGTGTTAGTGCCATCTGGGGCGGTACGTAATGAGACTTTACCGCCATATTTAGCCGTAGTATTGACCATTTCGGCAATTTCACTTTGCTCCAACAAGCCTTCAACGGGGCGCAAGCCAATACCATCATGTGAAGCTATAAAGTTAAAGTACGCCGTCCCTTCTTGAGGAGGTGGCATACTCATCATCCAATGTTTTAATGCGGTACTGTCGCCACTGAGTAAGGTATGTAATAACAGCGGTGGTAATGAAAAGTTGTAAATACAATGCGCTTCGTTGGCATTACCAAAGTACGATAGGTTTTCGCGGTTCGGGATATTTGTTTCTGTGATAATAATCACATTAGGCTCAAAATGCTCAATAAGGGTGCGAAGCAGCCTGATCACTTCGTGCGTCTCAGGCAGGTTAATGCAGCGGGTATTGAGTTTTTTCCATAAAAAAGCCACCGCATCAAGGCGAAATATACGCACACCGTTATCTAAATAATGACGAATAATGCTGACAAATTCATTGAGTACATCTGGGTTAGCAAAATCAAAGTCGACTTGGTCATGACTAAAGGTACACCACACATGTTGCAAACCGTCTTTAGTTTCAACCGCCTGTAAAAGGGGTGATGTTCTCGGGCGAACAACTTGCACAAGGTCATCACTCTGGCTTGCCGTTTTAAAATACCCTTTTCCCGGCTCTTTGCCCTGAATAAAGTTTTCAAACCAAACGCTGCGGCTAGAGCAATGGTTGATCACCAAATCTGCCATCAACCTAACATCCGCTGAAATATCACGGATATGTTGCCAACTACCTAACGCTTCATTCACTTGCACATAATTCATTACCGCGAAGCCTTCATCTGAGCTATATGGGTAAAACGGCAAGATGTGCAGTGCATTAAGTTCAGGTAAGCATTGGTTTTTTACAAAGCGATGTAACGTTTGCAAAGGCGGCTCTTCAGGCTTAGCAACGGCTTCATCCGTATTAGCATGACGAATAATCGAATCACCATAGGCAATTAAAATCATATCTTGCTCATCCCAACGGTTTTTATGCGGCGTTGGGTCTCGAACAGGATCATCACCTAACATGGTATCGATTAATCTATCTGCGAGTTGTTCAAGCGTTGTTGATAGCTCAACCTCGCCGTAGATGCAGCTTAAATGCTGAATAACCCTTTGTTGCAAAAGCTCTAAAGTCACGTGCCTTCCCCGTTAAATATATTCTTTGTTATCAAGCTCTACGGCTTCTTCTAAGCGAGCAAACACCTCTGGCATTGCCGAAGCTACTCGGTTCCAACTCGGCACAAAGGGTGCTTCCATTGGATTTTCTAAAAAGTGCTGACCTGCATTCATAATATTTTGAGCAAACATTTCAACGGCTTTTTCTTCATGATGAATATCAAGTGTTAAGCCATTCATTAACGCATCGTTGTGATAAGTTTCAATAAAATCGAGTGCAATACGGTAATAGGTTGCCTTTAATGAGCGAATCGTTTCTGTCGTAAAAGTCACCCCTTGGGTAGCCAGCTTCCTAAATAAAGCTTTGGTGATATCAATCGACATTTTCGACAAGCCCGCCGCTTGGTTTTCTAGCGATAAGTCTTGGTGTTTGTGATCATAGTTATCAGCAATATCTACCTGACATAAACGGTTATGCGAGTAATTACGATACATCTCTGATAGCACGCCAATTTCTAAGCCCCAGTCACTTGGAATACGAATATCATTAAGTACATCGCGACGGAATGAAAACTCACCCGCTAGCGGGTAACGAAACGAATCCATGTATTCTAAGTAATCGTTGCTGCCTAATATTGTTTTGAATGAACGCAATAACGGCGTTACTAGCAAACGTGACACGCGACCATTAATTTTGCCCTCAGCGGTTCGCGGGTAAAACCCTTTACAAAATTCATAATTAAAACGAGGGTGAGCAACGGGGTAAATTAAACGTGCTAATAGCGCTCTGTCGTAAGTCAAAATATCGCAGTCATGCAGTGCAATTGACTCTACTTTTGAGGTTGCCAACTTATAGCCCATGCAATACCAAACATTGCGACCTTTACCTAACTCTCGTGGCGCAACGCCCAATTTTTGTAGTTCTTTATCAAGAGCTTGTAAACGCGGGCCATCATTCCAAAGTACCTTATGAGGCTGATCAAGCTCCGCAAAAAACTGCAGTGCATGGCGATATTGGCTTTCATCAGCGCGATCTAGACCAATGGTAATTTGCGATAAATAAGGCACATGTTTTAGCTCAGCAATAATATTTTGCAGAGCGGGTCCTTCTAACTCACTGTAAAGCGAAGGCAAAATCAGGCCCATTGGGCGTTGTTTTGAAAAGCCCAACAACTCTTTTTCTAGTTCTTCTACTGGGCGGTCAGCAATATTGTGTAAGGTCGTGATAATGCCATTTTGATAAAAATCAGCCATGAGATTGCTCCTGTTTTGCTGCAAAACGCGCTTTGATGATAGTTAACGCAGAAACTTCTTGAACCCAACCTGCTGGGGCTGGTTTTTCGCTGAGCTGCCATGCTTTTTGTAATATTTGTGATTGTACTTGGCTGCCAGGGTTATTGATTAAAATAGCGGTGTCGGCCGCTTTTAGCATGGCTACATCGTTTTGACTGTCGCCAAGCGCTATCACAGTAAATGGATTGCGATAGGCTTTTTTGAACTGATTTAACAGCCACTTTTGTGCAAGTCCTTTATTGTTACCTTTGGTTAAATGGATAAAACGCCCGCCAACAAGCACTTCGTAGCCTGCTTGGCTCATTGCATCTATCAAGCCCTGCTTTTCTTCATCACTGCCCGAAAAACAAACCGGATCTGAGTACTGTCTTTGTAGCGCCAATTCACTTTTATCGACGGGGAGTCCTGTTAACTCGGCTATTTCTTGTGCACTAAACTGGCTAAATAAGCGTACACAATGACTAAATTGGATCGCATATTGTTTAAGATCTTCATGCAATTTATCGGTACTTTGCGTCATGGCAAAGCGCCAATAACCTTTATATTCATCACAGCCAATCGGCTTTACTTTAAAATAGTCTTTCGGGATATAAACAGCAGCACCATTTTCCACAATAAAGGGCTGGTGATGATCCAAACCTTTTTGAATATCAGTGACTTCAGCAAAGGTTTTGCTGGTGTTAAAAATCACATTGACACCGGTATCATTCAACTTTGCCAAAAATGGTTTGATCACCTCACATTCGTAACTATCGTGATCGAGCAATGTGCCGTCTAAGTCAGTAAAAATAAGTGGCTGAGCAATCTGGTCAGCGAGAAGTTCCATCTTGGTGATATCACGGTCAGTATCGAGCAATAATAACGCATCCACGCTGTGCGCAAGAGTGGCTAAATTTTCCCGCGTAATACGTTCAAAATGAGAGATAAAACGCTTTAAACTCACTTCGTCAAACGTGCCCTGCCCCTGGCCTTTTTTGGCAATTAGTTTATGCTCTTGCTCTAAGCGCCACGCATACACATCTTCAAATGAAGGCGCTTTTAACATAATGGTGTAATCGGCCATTGCGAATACATTTTGATATTCATTCGCTAAGCAACTATTTACGCAGCGACGCCAAATGCCGTCGGCATCTTCTAGTTGCTCTAATTCATTTACCGGAGCTTGCAGTTGATAAGGCTGCTGAGGAGTACTGGCTACACACCAGCCTTCAAAAAACACTATATCAATCGGCTTTTGATTACTAGACCACTGATCTTTTGGCATCGGATCATCAGTTAGTTTATCAAATTGAGGTAATGGCACACCCACTTTACCTGCCAACAAAGCTGATAAGGTTTGTTCCATTAATTGCGTATCATGTGTACCCGGTACACCACGACTCGCAAACAAAGGATGAACATCTTTAGCAAGCTCATTGCGTGCATCACGACTTAAATAAAAGTCATCGATTGATAATGACACGCTATTAAATTCGGTATTGCTATTAACCCAGGTCACTAAGAAATCAGCGAGGGTCGTTTTACCTGAGCCTTGGCAGCCGTTAATCGCCACCAGCATAGGTTGGCCGGTCATTTTTGCGCTTAAGATATCGTGCGCGAGGGGTATAAAAAACTGCTCACTTAAGTATTGATACTTGAGTGGTAACTGATGCTTCGCTAAAAACGGGGTAATATCCACAACATTTGCCTCTTGCATAATCGCTCCTACCAGTATGACATAGAGATAAATGCAGTTAGTAGACCAGTTTTATAATTCCTTATTTTTTAAATGGTTACAAAAAAAGCGCATATTTAATGCGCTTTTTTGGTGCAATATTCAAGCAGTTTTTAAGTTCTAATCAGCTTGTTGCACTGCTTTGGGGAGAACAGCATTTAAGATAATCCCCAAAATTGCGCATAAGCTCACACCTTGCAAACTAAACTCATCACCACCGATATGCATGCCACCAATACCAAACACTAAAATCAGTGCGATGATAGTCAAGTTGCGAGGCGCGGTAAGATCTTCACCTGATTTAACTAAGGTATTTAAACCAACAACGGCGATAGAACCAAACAGTAAAATCATGATGCCGCCCATCACAGGAACCGGAATCGTTTGTAAACCCGCGCCCATTTTTGCCACAAACGCCAGCACAATAGCGATGATAGCGGTCCAAAGCATCACGCGAGGGTTGAAGTTACGCGTAAGCATTACCGCCCCCGTTACTTCAGAGTACGTTGTATTAGGTGGACCACCAAAAACCGATGCCGCAGAGGTTGCTAAGCCATCTCCCAGTAAAGTGCGGTGTAAACCCGGTTTCTTTAAATAGTCTTTACCTGTTACTTGGCTAATAGCCATCATGTCGCCAATATGTTCAATTGCTGGCGCAATGGCCACAGGCACCATAAATAAAATAGCCTGCCATTTAAACTCAGGATAAGTAAATGCCGGTACCGCAAACCAGTTTGCTTCGGTGACCGCATTAAATTCAACAATACCTATAAATAACGAAGCAAGGTAACCTGCTACCACACCAGCAAGAATAGGAATAAGTTTAAATACACCTTTACCCCATACCGCAAAAATCAGCGTAACCAGTAATGATAAACCAGACACCCAAATGGCTTGCTCATAAGGAACTAATTGTGCACTGCCATCCCCTGCTTTACCCATAGCCATATTCACAGCGACAGGTGCTAAGGCTAAACCTATTACCATAATCACTGGGCCAACAACCACAGGCGGTAACACTTTATGCAGCGCATTCACGCCTTTAAATTTTACTATCAAGCTAAGCGCAAAATAGCAAAAGCCTGCCACCATTAAACCGCCCATAGTTGCGGGAATACCCCACATTTGCACTGAGGCGATAATAGGTGCGATGAAAGCAAAAGACGATGCTAAAAAGATGGGAACTTGGCCTTTGGTAACCACATGAAACAGTAAAGTTCCTAAACCTGCAGTAAATAAAGCCACATTGGGATCAAGGCCTGTTAGTAACGGCACAAGTACTAGTGCACCAAATGCTACAAACAGCATTTGCGCGCCAGTTAGAATGGTTTTTAACGAAAATGTTTGATGATTTTCCACGTGAGCGCCTTACACTGTGCCAAAAATCTTGTCACCGGCATCTCCTAAGCCTGGAATGATATATCCTTTTTCGTTTAAGTGACTGTCTAAAGATGCTGTGAAAATTTCAACATCTGGGTGGGCTGCAAGGGTTTTTTCTACGCCCTCTGGTGCTGCCACTAATACAATCACTTTAATATCTTTACAACCTGCTTTTTTAAGCATGTCGATCGTTGCGATCATTGAACCACCGGTTGCAAGCATTGGGTCAATAACAAGGCTTAAGCGCTCATCAATTTTACCAACCAGTTTTTCAAAATAAGGCACTGGCTCCAATGTTTCTTCGTTACGCTGAAGACCAACAACACTTACTTTTGCAGCAGGTAATAACTGCATTACGCCATCCATCATACCAAGGCCGGCACGAAGAATAGGCACAACAGTAATTTTTTTACCTTTGATATGTTCTACATCTAATGTTGAACCATCCCACCCTGTGATTTGAACACTTTCTAATGGGAGGTTTTTTGTTGCTTCGTAAGTAAGCAAAGTACCTACTTCAGACGACAGCTCACGAAAACTCTTAGTACTAATACCTTCTGCACGCATAAGGCCAAGTTTGTGTTGAACTAACGGATGAGTAATTACATGGATAGACATAAGTAGAACCTAAATGAGATAAATTACGCCTATTTTAGCGCAAAATAGTCTTCTCGACTGCAAAAAATGCATGTTCACCGCATTAATTCTTTGAATTGGTCTAAAATAATACTAACAGTTGCAAATATTAATTTTTTTGCAACAACACGCACCGGCAATATTTAACATTTTATTTATTTTGGGCCTGCAGTAATGAAAACGTTTATCTTCACCTCGATACTACTTTTGTGTATTTGCCTACCGGTCCACAGTGAAACTCTCGATATTCAAGTTATGGCAGACTTTGTTCCCCAAGATGGCGGTAACCCTGAAAATGAGGCCACCACGTTTTTGCTGGCTGCCGCAGCTGAATTAGGCGATGAAATCAGCCTGCATTTTATACCTGCAAGCCGCTTAAGAGAGTGGCAGCAATTAAGCAAAATGAACAATGTTTGCTTGTACAATAAATTAAAAACCCCAGAGCGTGAAGCTCATGCTGTGTTTAGTCAGTACCCTCTGATGGCATTTCCTTCAAATAAACTGGTGGTATTTAATAAGCCCACCATTCCAGACGCTATTACCCTACTACAAGCTATCTATTACTATGACTTAACAATTGGCGTCACTAAAGGTCGCTCATACTCAGAAGAGATTGATAAGTTTGTCCGTTTAAATGATGAGCACTTTTTTATACTCGATGGGGCAACAAATGCACCAAGGCTCGGACAAATGTTATTTCAAAATAAAATTGATGCCGTTTTAGAATACCAAACTGTATTTAGCAACCGTTATAAACGAGCTCCGGGACTGAGTAGTATTCGTTATATCAGCCTTAAACCAGAAAAAGCCGCCGTGTTTGGTTATATTGCATGCTCACCAACAGAGGTCGGCAAACAAGCAATTGCGCTGTTCGATAAAGCGCTTAAAACAGAAAAGGTACGCACATTAATTAGTGAGCGACTGATGGAGTTATTTCACGAAGGTGAAAACACACAAATAGTAAATGCCTTCAATGCAGCGTTTGAGCACTAAGCCGATAAAATCTGCTCCATAACCCAACTTGTGTGAAGTGCGCTCTCACCGGTTGATGGGTGGGGTTGCTGAGCATGAAAATAGTTCGCCATGTTTTCAACATGATATTGTTGAATATGTGCAGGGTTATCAATTACGAGCTGTTGTTTGCCCTGTGCGTTGTTAAGCACAATCGGTTTTTCGTCAAACACACTAAAGCTAAGCTCGCCTTCACTGCCGTAAATCATTACATCATCAAAACGATTAGATGATGCAAAGTTCCAGCTCCCGGTGCCAGTAACACCAGATTGATGCTGCCAGTGCGCGGTAATAGCATCGAACGCAGAATATAAGCCCTGTTGATTAGCACATAAACCATGCACCTTACTAAAGTCACCTAAAAGGTAGGCAAGTAAATCAAGACCATGGCTGGCTAAATCGTCGAAGTAACCTCCTCGTGCCACATTTTGATCTGTGCGCCAGTTGTACTCACCCGATAAATCAAGGGCGTTAGGAGCTTTACTTAAATGCCAACTAACATGACGAGGCTTACCAATGGCGCCTTGTTCTAGTAACTGTTTAACGTGATTAAAGCGTGGTAATGAACGGCGATAATAAGCTACAAATAGCGGCTGTTTAGCCTCTTTAAACGCTGCGACAATGTCAAGACTATCTTGATAACTTGGTGCCAATGGCTTTTCAATACAACATGGTTTACCTGCCGCAGCAACTTCAAGAGCAAACGCTTTATGGCTATCTGGCGGCGTGGCAATATACACTGCATCAACACTGTTATCGTTAATTAGTTCGCTTGGTGATGCGAACACCTTTGCGACATTATGACGTTTAGCGTAATCATGGGCTTTTTCTAGGTCGCGACGTGTCACTCCAATAAGCGCAATACCTTCTGCTTGCTGATAAGCAGGGCCGCTTTTCACTTCGGTTACAGCACCACAGCCAATAATGGCAAATCGCATTGGCTTATTCATTGCTAATCCTTTATTTTTAAGTACGTTACAAATTGCTGCTGCATGTAGCCGTTTATTTTTGCATGTTCAGGGCACCAACCTGCTAAAAAACGATAAAAATCGCTCCATGCGTAACACCAAAGCGCTCGCCAACTGCTAACAACAAGCGCTGGGTTTACATTCGGTTGATAACGTTTTAGTGCCTGTGTGAGGGTGTCAAAATAGCGATTTAAATAGTCATCTGCAACTGATTTTAATGCCGTATCATTTAAGCAACTGCCTAAAAAATACATCACATCAATCACCCCAACACCCTTGCCAACATATTGAAAGTCATAGCCAAGAACATGCTGGTTTTGTGGCGCAATCGCAAAATTGGCAAGCTTAGCATCACCATGAATTAACGTTTGGTAAGGTGACTCACTCAGCGCAGTATCAATAGCGTGTGCCTGCGCTTTTAAGCTTAAATCACTCATGCGTTGTAGCTCATCAGGCCGCGTTGCTAAATGCCAATAACTACCTCGCGGCCAAAGGCCATTGGAAGAGCTTGCTAAATGAAAAGCATGAAAGTGTGCAAGCCAGTTTATAATTGCTTGAATGTCGCTGTGTGTAGCACTTGCTTGCAGGTAGCCAAGTGCACTGAAATCACTAAATAGCAGTGCTTGCTTACTGCCCTCTTGTATTGCCTCAATACAGTGGATAGCCGCAGCTTCATGGGGTAATTGCTCTGCGTAATGCCGATACCAATTAAATTCGACTAAATAAGATTGCCGCTTTCTGGCAAGCGCAAAATCACTTTGTTTTATACGACTATGATTGATCTGACTAGGTACTTCAATCGCTTTAATTACCGCAGCAGCACCATTCATTTGACAACGAATAATCTCACCGCATCCACTCCATACTGATGCTGCTTGCTGTAGCTCTGTAATATTTGAAAAGTGACAAGTAACGAATTGCCTAAGATCCATAACGCTCTGTAATTTATATAAACTGATGGCAATAGTAGGTGAAATTAGCTATTGGTACAACGGCCTATAAGCAATAAAAAACCCGTGCTAAGCACGGGTTTTCGAAGATAAAGTCCTAATACTGCTCAGGACTTGCATTGTTGAATTACTCGTTTACCACACTTTTAAGTGGGTTTACTGGCTTTGCATTGTCATCCAGTAAGTTCATATCAAAGTCGAACTCATCAACACGAATCGCTTTTTCACGTTTCTTGTTGTAATCAATCAGTTTTGCATACTCTTCTTCGTTGATAACACTTGCAACAAGTGCATTATCAAGCGTTTCTGCAAAACGAACGCCCGGCTTAATAGTTTTAGCACGCAGTGCTTTTTTAACTTTCTTAAGTAAATCAAGGCACGCCATTTTCGCTTTGTACGCTTGCTCATTGATGTAATGACCATCACCTTCAATTGGGTTTACCAAGTGAGTGATTTGCGCTTTAAATGCGGTATCCATTTGCGCTTGAGTCGCAAGTTCACGGATTAAATCATCGCTGATCTTAGGCATTTTCATTGAGTAATTCATCGTAATGAAACGCATAAACTTACGAGTACCACTTGCAGGGAAGTTATCTAAGAACTTATGCAATGCTTCTTCAGCGCTTTGTAATGCAAAGCGAGTCGCATAGTGGAAGTAAGGTGCAGCTTGCTCACGTTCACTGCTTGCTACTTTTTGCTCGTAATATTTAATTGATGCCATAGCAGCGTATAAGAAGCTCATTACGTCGCCTAAACGTGCAGATAACATTTCTGCTTGTTTAAGTTTGCCGCCAAGTACCAATAACGAGAAGTCAGCGTAAACTGCAAGTTTTGCAGATAGTTTGTGTGCTGCTTTTTCGTATTCACGTACTTCTGGTAGTGACGATTTAGCACCCGCAGTAAACGGTAATACGCCTAAACGGAAAGCTCGTAAGCTATTAGCTACGCTGTAACCCACTGTTTTACGTAAGATGCTGTTGAATTCTTTATCTGCATTTTTGTCTTCGCTGTGGATAGACTCAACCATAGTTTGTAGGTAAGGGTGACAACGCATTACACCTTGACCAAAAATCATTAGGTTACGAGTAAGAATGTTTGCACCTTCAACCGTGATCGCGATTGGTTGTGCAACATAACCACTTGCTAATGTATTTTGCGGACCATTTTGAATTGCCTTACCTGCTTGAATATCCATTGCTGAATCAAGCACGTTACGACCAATTTCTGTCATGTGGTATTTAGCAATCGCAGTGACTACAGATGGTTTTAAGCCCATGCCTAAACCTTCTGTTGTTAATACACGCATTGCTTCTTGAAGGTAAGTTTTACCTGCGATATCAGCAAGCTTCTCTTGGATACCTTCGAATTGACCAATCGCCAGACCAAACTGCTCACGTACTGCTGCGTACTCAGAAGCACCTTTGAATGCCACTTGTGATGAGCTAACACCTAGTGCCGGTAACGAAATACCACGGCCTGCACCTAAACAGCTAACCAGCATTTGCCAGCCACGGCCGATGTTCTTTTGACCACCAATGATGAAGTCCATTGGTACAAATACTTTTTCGCCGCGAGTCGTACCGTTGTAAAAACGGATGCCCATAGGATCATGACGATTACCAAGTTCAACACCTGGGTGATCTTTAGGAATAAGCGCACAGGTAATACCTAGGTTTTCTTTGCCACCTAGTAAACCGTCAGGGTCAACTACTTTAAATGCTAAACCTAATACTGTCGCAATTGGCGCAAGTGTAATGTAGCGTTTGTCCCAGGTAATTTCTAAACCTAACACTTCTTCGCCATTGAACTGACCACGTTTAACAACACCAATATCTGGAATACCACCCGCATCTGAACCCGCTTCTGGGCTAGTTAGTGCGAAACATGGAATATCACGACCATTTGCAAGACGTGGTAAGTAGTGATCTTGTTGCTCTTTAGTACCAAAGTGAAGTAATAGCTCACCTGGGCCTAATGAGTTAGGAACCATCACGGTTACCGCAACCGCAGAACTCTTAGTCGCGATAGTCGCAACGATTGTTGAGTTTGCATAAGGGCTGAATTCTAAACCGCCGAATGATTTAGGAATGATAAGCGAGAAAAAACGCTCTTTTTTCAAGAAATCAAGAATGTAGTCAGGAAGATGAACACCATTTTGAATTTCAGAATCATCAATCATTGATAATAATTCTTTCACTGGGCCATCTAAGAATGCTTGCTCTTCAGCGCTCAGCTTAGCTGCTGGCACGTCACGAAGTGCATCGAAATCAGGTTTACCTTGGTAGATTGAACCTTCTAACCAAACATCACCCGCATCTAACGCTTCTTGTTCTGTAATTGAAATACTAGGTAATACTTTTTTTAATTTTGTACGTAAGCTCATAATAAACTCATCCGACCAGATAGTAATACCTACATTACGTCATAAAATGAGCAATAGATCAATTGGTCCAACCAGTTTTTTTAACATTTTTTTATATTTATTTTTTCTTTGCATGCTAAGCACTTGAATACAATGGGTTTACACGTGTACGCTCAAACGCCTTTTTTTATCCCGAAATGGTTAACAACTAAAGACTGAAAACAAAAAGCCCAACTAAAAAGTTGGGCTTAGGTATAAATACTGAAGGAATGGCTTATAGCTCATCTTCGATAGGGAATAACGAAATAAACCACACTTGAAAGCGTCGCCACGAAGACGTTTGTGGTTCTTCATCAAACTGCTCATTACTCACGGTATCGAGCCAAACTAAGTCATTATCTTTGAGCTCAACTTTCCAGGCATATTCAGGCATTTGCGTATCAACCCAATGGGCCAAAAAGCGGCTAAGCTTTTCGCTTTCGATTAAAACGCCCATCTCGGTATTTAAATCAAGCGAGCGAGGGTCTAGGTTCATAGTGCCCACAAAAATCTTTTCATCATCAAAGGTCATGGTTTTTGCGTGTAAACTTGCTTGTGATGACCCAGTTACTTTACGCCCGGCTTTACGCTTAATGGCCATTAAGTCACTGGGTTTTAACTCCCACAGCTTAACCCCACCTTTTACGAGATCTTCTCGGTACTTTTTATAACCAGCATGCACCGCGGATACATCGGTAGCTGCTAAAGAATTAGTCAGTACAGTGACATCAACGCCCTGCTTTGCCCAATTGGTTAGTAATTTAACGCCCTGCTCACGAGGAATAAAATACGGCGACACAATAATTGCTTTTTGTTTCGGCTCGCCCATTTCTTTAAACAACATTGGCGACATATTGGCCGATTTTTCACTGACTTCGTTCATCACCTTATCGGGGTGATCATAAAACAATACAGACTTTTGCCAATCGAATTCTATTTCATCGTGCAATAAGCGTTTTACAAAGGCGCTTTCGCGCAACTGCTCAACGTAATTACTCTGCTGATTTTGCTCAACATAGGTCGATAAGGTGTTAGTGATATCAATAAGTGATTGCTCATCACGTTCACCGTGCAAGTCTTGAACAGGGTAAGACAGCTGATGATTCCAATATAAATCAAATGCTTTTGATGCTTCTGGCACAATTTCGCCAACACTCATCACATCTAAATCAATAAATTCAGAATGATCTTCAGCCGAGAAATACGCATTGCCTATGTTGCGCCCACCGGTGATAAAAATCCGATTATCAACAATAAAGCTCTTGTTATGCATACGTCTTGAAAGCTGGCTAAAGTTGGTAACAAAACCAAGCGCTCTAAAACGACGGTTAGGAAATGGATTAAATAATCGAACTTCAATATTAGGGTGAACAGCCAGTGCAGCTAAATCAAGCTCACTGTCGGCTTGCGATAAGTCATCAAGCAACAAGCGAATTCTTACCCCCCTATCTGCGGCTTTTAATAAAAAGGCCGTAAATAAAATGGTGGTTTGCTGCCTGTGGTATAAATAGTACTGCACATCAATGGTGTGCTCTGCAGAATCAATGAGCGCCAACCTAGCTACAAAGGCATCGACCCCATCTGCTAAAGGATAAAACCCTGATAACCCAGGATGATTATTACCCACTGCATCTCCTATGGTACTGGGTGTATCCGCTGCAATGGCATAGCTTGGTTGAATTGACTCTCGTGAAGGTAACTGCGCACAACCCGCGGTGATTAAAATGAGTACTGCACAAAAAAGTGATTTTAAAGAGTCTATTATCATGGCTTCCTACCAATGACCGTGTGATACACGTATCTGCTTTGTTATAACCCTAATAAATGAAGGGGTTAAAAGCAAATAAAAACTCGTAAGTATGGGGATTAATTAGAAGAATTAAACGAATGAAAAATAGTTAAGCAAACATGCTTAAGAGCAAGTAATTAAGCTACTTGCTCAGTGATATCTGCAATTTCGATCAGCTTGCGATTTAGAATTTTTTTACAACAACCACAACACTTGCCGCACTGGCTACCCACTTGCAGCTCTTTTGATAAATCGCGCATCGTCATAGCGCCATCATCAATTGTTTGTTCGATTTTTTTATCAGTCACACCATGACATAAACAGATATACATGAATGCAAACCACTCTCATTTCTCTTGATGGTCAGCATATTAATCTAAACAGTAATAGTTCGCAATAGTGTTATAGGCAATATTTGCATATCTTTTATACCGAAATTTCCAAAATGGCACACAGCTAAAAATTTTCCCTTATGATTTGGGCAGTTAGATCAAGGCGAGTAAAGAAAAAATTTTTAACTTTTTGAGGGGGTTTAGTTTGGAGTTGAATGAAAAAGAGGGGCTGGCTCAGATACAGAGCATTAGGCGATGAAAAAACAAAGAAGCCAACGCTTCAGAAACTCGTAATCGTCAGGAACATACCTGGTTTTTCTCAGTAAGCAAAAGGCGGAAAGAATGACCTGTACCTATTCATTGTCATATGCTTTGTCATTTGTTTTTGAGATATCTGCATTACTTCGCGTATATGTATTTTTTAGTCAACACATAAAGAAAAAGCGCCTAAATTCAATACTAATAATAAAATTTCATATTTAACCTAGTAAGCAAAGTAACGTATGTTAGCCTTTTTCATCGCCCCCCAAGACTCACAGTTTTCAGGAACATCATCGCCATCAAACCATATACTCCCCATATCAGATCGAGTAGCTTTAGCATGCATTAACATCGACATCATAGTTTGGCACATTTTAGGACCTGTTGAATAAGACGTACCTGAAACAGTCCATTTATATTCAGGACTACAAATATATACAGCTCGATTCATTGAGCTTAGCTTGAGCATTAACTTATCAGGTGAGTGAAAGCCTACTTTTTCAACCATCCCACCGCATTGAATTGTTGCAGAGCGAACAGAAAAAGCTAGAAGCAGAGTCATAAGGAAATATAGTCTTAATAATAGTTTTATCATATGTTATTCCATTAAATTTTGTTATTAAC
>NZ_JAKEVM010000063.1 GCF_022398475.1 Pseudoalteromonas shioyasakiensis
GTTAAATAATATTAACTTTTGTAACATAAAACCGGAATTTTCCTAGTTCTTTTTCACGAATTTATCGCTAAATTGCTTATAAACATTAGTGATCAAATTAACACTACCTCTTTCTGGTTCAGACTGTTTTTACTCCGCTAATTTACTTTCTGAATTTAAAGCTGTACTTGGGTGATTTTAACGTGAAACATAGAATTAATACCGATACCGAAGTTAAATTTTCTGAATCTGATATCCTCCTATCGACTACTGATTTGCAAAGCCATATTACCTATGCCAATGATGAATTTTGCAAAATAGCTGGTTTCACGCTAGACGAAATGGTAGGTAAGCCTCATAACCTTGTTCGCCACTCTGATATGCCGAAACTGGCTTTTGCAGATTTATGGCAACATCTCAAAAATGGTCAATCTTGGATGGGGCCTGTTAAAAATCGCTGTAAAAATGGTGATTATTATTGGGTTAATGCCTTTGTAACACCGATTAAAGATAAAAGTGGTCGTACTTTTGAGTTCCAATCAGTTAGAACTAAACAAAGTGATGAGGTCGTACAAAGAGCGACCGCTGAGTATGCAAAAATAAACAATAATCAGAAATCTCATGCTACAGCAGCTAAGTTCGATGCCACTCTTTACATGACAGCCCTATTATTCATTTGTTTTTTAGGTTCGCTGGCTGCCGCTTTTAGTTCTGGGTTTGATATTTTTAATTGTCTACTAGTCCTATTTTTAGCATCAGCTAATAGGCTTATGTATTTTTGGCGTCAAAAATATTTAGCGCTTATAAGCAAAGCAAAACAAGTTTTTGATAACCCTTTAATGGCTTATCTGTATTCTGGTACTAATGACCAATCTGGCTTTTTACATCTTGCCCTTGAGATGCAACAAGCTAAATTAAAAGCCGTTGTTGGCCGTGTTAATGATGTGACTATGGGCGTTAATCACAACGCGCAACAATGTGCTGAGTCTGGTCATAACGTGACTGAACTTTTAAATAAACAAACAGATGAAGTCTCTCAAATTGTTGTTGCCACAGAGCAAATGACGGCCTCAATCAATGAGCTTTCATCTAGCACAATGCAATCTAATCAAGCTGCTGAAGAGTCAAACCAAGCAACCGAAGAAGGCTCACTTGCGGTCAAGCAAACGATAACTTCAATCAGTGAGCTTGATGAAAAACTCAAAGCAGCGAGTAGCCAAGTAGAAAACTTAATTGAAGGCAATCAACACATTGTGGCAATTTTATCTGAGATAAATGCGATTGCTGATCAAACTAATTTACTTGCTTTAAATGCGGCCATCGAAGCTGCCCGTGCGGGTGATCATGGCCGTGGCTTTGCCGTTGTTGCTGGTGAAGTACGTGCATTAGCCTCACGAACTCAGCAATCTACAGAAGAAATAAACAATGTATTAAATCAGCTCACTCACGCTTCGAAACAAGCACAACTTGCCATGAAAGATGGACTTAATTTGTCGGCTAAAAGTGTTGAGCTTGCACATCAAAGTGGTGATAGTTTAGACCATATTAAAGCTCAGTCTATCAAACTAAGTGAACTCAATAGCATCATAGCGCATGCAATGAACGAACAACTAACAGCAAGCCAAGTTATTGCTACCAACTTAACGTCAGCACAAGACTTTGCTCATGAGTGTACAGAGCTTGGCCATACTTCGCAGCAACTTTGCGAAGCGCTCCTCAGTAAAGTGACAGAGCAAACTTCCTTGATTAATCAGTTTAAGTAGCGAAAGCAATACTATTTAATAAGGTTTATTTTCGGTGTGTACTTATTAGTACACACCGCATCGAATGCTTCTGCTAGCCGTTCTGTTTCTTTGAATACCTGCTGCCAATATTTAATGCGTGTATCAGCATCAAGTTCTGTAAAGTCTTTACGATCAGGGATCTTGCCATAAGGTAATGAAGCAACAAAGTCAGCTGATGGAGTGATCATCACTACGTTATCATAGTTACTCGGGGTAATTCCACGCTTTAGGCTCTTATCAAACCAACCTGCTTTAGGGCTGTTATTAAAATGCGGATATAAAATAAGCCCGTCATTATGAATACTTAAGTCAAAGTGATAATCGATAATACCGCCATCGCGATACATACCAGGCGGTGTTCCTGTTATATTTTTAATACCCTGCATGACTAATGGAATAGAACCTGAAGCAAGTAACGCATCCGCTAAATTATCTTCGCTTAGCTCAATAGTATGGGTATTAAAGGTATTATTATCGGAAAAAGATAACTGACTATCCGCAGGCTGAAATACATAACGTTCATATTGCTTACTTAACAAGCGTCTATTCATTCGATTGACTAAGTAGCTTTTAGATAACCCCATTAACTGCATCACTTTATTTTCTGATGCTGTAAAGCCATTCGATTTTGCAACTATAAAGTGGGCTTTAAAAATAGGGTTGTTAATGATTTCTCGAATACCATTTTCAGCAAAAACTGTGCTTAATAACTCTCGCGCTTTTGTTGTTATTTCTTCTGGTTTTGCTTTATTCGATGAATAGCGTGTTTCAGAGTAAGACTTTGCTAATCGAGATATCGCAGCAACAGGGTCATTTTGTGCAAAACAGGCAGATCTAAATGCCCCAGCACTTGAGCCTAATAAGTTTAAAGGTGTGGTACGGTCTTTAAAAAATTCACCAAATAGATATTTATCCAAACCAAATAATGTAAACCACTTGGGCCCGCCGCTTGCTCCTAAAAAGGTATTAAACAAATCGGCAGACAGGCCTTGCTCTTGAATTACTTTTGCAGCACTAGGCCCTGCGTAAATATCTATCATGGTCACTTTTCTCGTTATTGTTTTTGATTATTTGCGCCAAATCCCTTGTTCTGTTTGACCTTGAACCTGCACTTTTTCAGAATCAAAACTTGGTTCTTGCCCAGCTTCACGTTGACTATGGTAGTCTTTTGTCACAGATAAGATGGTTGGCGTTAAGCGTATAATAGCGATAACGTTCACCACTGTCATTAAACCTAAAGCAATGTCTGCAAGATCCCACACTTGTTTAATGGTGGCCGATGCACCCCAAATCATCATTGATAAATATAAACAGGTGTAAATTCCACGGCCGAGTTTATTATCTAGTTTAAATAAATGTAGGTTACTTTCTGCGTAGGCATAGTTTGCAACCACAGAAGTAAACGCGAATAAACAAATTGCTGCCGCTACAAAGTAAATGCCACCAGCAGCCATGTGCGCTGTCATCGCAGATTGAGTTAAGCGGATCCCTTCCATTTCGCCGCTAATATCAATATCAGCCAATAAAATAATCACCGCCGTACAACTACACAGCACAATGGTATCGAAAAACACCCCTAGCATTTGAATATAGCCTTGAGTGACTGGGTGATTTGGTACGGGTGAAGCACAGCCAGATGCATGTGGCACACTCCCCGCTCCGGCTTCATTCGAATATAGCCCTCGCTGAATACCATTTTTAATTGCGGCGCCCATTGCCCCTGCGCCTGCTTCTTGTAAGCCAAAGGCAGAAAGTAAAATATCTTCAATCATCGCAGGCACTTTACCGATATTCAATAAAGTAATAATAATGGCGGCGAGTACAAATAAAATGCCCATAACTGGCACAATGCGTTCAGCAAAGCGGGCAATAGCTTTAAAGCCACCTAAAATAATAGAGCCTGCCAGTATCGTGATCACAATACCTGAATACAGTGTTGGAATTTCAAATGCGTAATTGAGGGCATCGGTAATGGTATTCGTTTGCATGGCACTAAACGTAAAGCCATAACCAAGAAACAAGCAAAAGGCAAAACATACCGCTAGCGCTCTGCTTCCCAAGCCTTGCTGAATATAATAAGCAGGCCCGCCCCTAAACTCGCCATTAGCATCCCTAACTTTATAGACTTGACCAAGTACGCTTTCGGCAAAACCTGTGGCCATGCCCAAAATGGCAATCACCCACATCCAAAATATTGCACCGCTGCCCCCTAACGAAATAGCAACGGCAACCCCTGCAAGGTTACCGGTACCTACACGGGCTGAAAGACCAGTACATAAAGCTTGAAATGAACTAATTGAGTTTTTATCGGTGCTGCTACTCGACTTTAATAAGCTAAACATATGGCGAAACTTAACCAATTGAATCGCTTTTAGCCTTACCGAAAACCAGATACCAGCAAACAGAAGAATATAGATAAGAATTTGGCCTTCTCCCCAAAGAAGACCATTGATTGTCGATACAGCACTGTTAAACATGGCAAGCCTTTATTGTTCTTATAGATAAAAAATCACAAAAAGTGAATAGCTAACCACTTTAACTCTATTTACAAATATCTCAAGTAGGCAATGGGATTAATTGCCCGAGCCTGCTCCCAACTAATTTAGCAGTTGTTGCTGTAAAAAGGCACGACCTGCCGCTAAACCTAATTTGTGATCATAGCGAAGATCATAGTCTGTGCTACCCAGTAGCTTACTGCGTAATTTATCGCCTGCAAAAATTTGTGTGATACGGGCATCACTTGGTGGGTTGGCAATGAAATCCAGTTCATCTTGATAAGCTTGTTCGTGTTGAACCAAGTAATCAATGGTTTTAGGGCAATAACCTGATACACAAACTAGTGACTTTATCTTATTTACCCATTCAGATTGTACTTGAAAGTTTTCATCAACAGTTCTAATAACCACAATATCACGAGCACCACGTTTATAGGCTTCTTTCACAGGTAAAGGTGCAGCTAAACCACCATCTAAATACATATCATGCACTAAATCAGTATTAGAGCTTTGAATAATGGCATCGTTTGCGGCCTTTGTTGTTAACCAAGGTGTTAAGTTAACGCCGTCTTTATATAAAAAGGGTAATGCGCTTGATGCTTTTAACAAGGCCAACCATTGCGTATCTTCACCATTTGGGCTCAAATAATACGGTTTGCGGTCAGCCGCGTTTGTAGTTGTGATCAACAGTTCGCGTTTACCTAGGCTTTGCGTTGCTGTTTTAAAATCAAGGGCACGGTTTACCTCTTTGGTTTTATCAAAATACCAATCAAGGTCAACAATGCTTTTACCAAACAGCCCGCGGCCAAGTTGGAAAAAACGTTTATGACGAGAAAGGCCTCTGATCAAACGTTTTGCATAGCCTTTTTGACGCGCTAAATAACTTGTTAAGTTTTGTGAGCCTGCCGATGTGCCAATGAATAAATCGAATGGATCGTAATTATTTTCTAACCATGCATCGAGCACACCTGCGGTAAAAATCCCTCGTTGCCCACCACCCTCAGCGATTAATGCTGTTTTTGTTTGTGGTTCTACTGCGGCAATTGTTTGAGATTTCACGGTGCACCTTCCTAGGGTTATGGTTAATAAATGTATTGTATTAAGTTAATTTCAATCCTTAAAACGGATTATATAAATTGATTTAATCTATAAAACCGTTTAATAAATGAGTGTCAGGGCTTAAGTAATGCGCATAAAAAACTCATTACACGCATTCACTATTTGCCAAACCGTATTAGTTCATGATGCTTGCTAATATTTCCAGCGCATGTTGTCTGTCACTCAATTCATACAGGTCATTTGTAAAAATAAACTCATCAACCTGTAGCGTTTGTTTAATCATACTCAGCTTATGCTTAACGCTCGCTTGACCGCCAACAACTGAAAGCCCTAAAAAGTTTTCTACTTGCATTTTTTCTTGCGCTGTCCACAATCCTTCCATTGTTGCTACTGGCTCTTTAAGCCAAAGTGGCTTGCCGCGCATAAGGGCTAAGATACGTTGTTTCGCTGTGGTTGCTAAAAACTGTGCTTGCTCATCGGTGTCAGCTGCAACAATGGGTAAGCCAAGCATGACGTATGGCTTATCTAATACCTCAGATGGCTGAAATTCTCTGCGATACAATGCTATGGCATCTTCAACAAAGCGTGGCGCAAAATGACCCGCAAATGCATATGGCAAACCTTTTTTTGCCGCAAGTCCAGCACTATAAAGACTTGAGCCCAGTAACCAGATTGGCACATTAGTGTCTTCACCTGGGATTGCGCGTACTGGAGAGTCACCTTTATATGGGCCAAGTAAAGCTTGCAGCTCCGTTACCTCATCATTGAAGTGCTCAGCACGTTGCTCGTCACGGCGTAAAGCACGGCTGGTAATTGGGTCACTACCTGGGGCTCGGCCTAAACCTAAATCAATGCGACCGGGGTATAAACTCTCTAGGGTGCCAAATTGCTCAGCAACCACCAGCGGTGGATGGTTAGGTAACATCACCCCACCTGCACCTACGCGGATATTCTGAGTTTTACCTGCGATATGACCTATCAATACTGAAGTTGCGGCACACACGATACCGCGCATATTATGATGCTCTGCCATCCAAAACCGATTAAAACCCAGTTTGTCGGCTGTTTGTGCATAGGTAACACTGTTAGCTAGTGTTTGCGAAACGGTTTCGTGCTCTTTCATTGGGCTCAATTCAAGCAATGAAAAAGGTGTGTTGCTAAGGTCTGACATTCGCTCTCCAAAATTTAACTCTTTATAATTAGTTAATGAGAGCGAATGGCTATTTTTCAAATGCTAATTAGGCACGGCTTTGTTGCTGTTTTTCCACCTTTAGGCCATCGGCATCAATACCACGCTTCCAATAAGCTGATGCAACAATGTGTTCACGATCAATTTCAAAACTGCTTGTTATTAAACGGCGAATTGCCTTCACCAAATTTGCTTCTAGCGCCATAAACACCATAGGTTGCGTGTTATAGCCAGCACATAAGCGTGTTACTTGGTCGAGCAGTTCTGTTTCTGGCTCATCTGTAACTAACCATTCAACACTGTGTTGGGTATGTGTTTTAATTTGCTCAAGTTCAATGATGTCGGCTTTATCAGCAACATGAATAATGACATCGACAGTGGCATCTTGTGGCAGGGCTTGTAAGTAGCCATTGATCGCATTTACAGAGGTTAAATCTGCCAGCATTAAATAATGTGTTTGCGTAAAATCAGTGAGTTTTTTAGGGCCTGGGCCTGCTATACCTACCTCGTCGCCTACACATGCATTTTGTGCCCAGTTGGTTGCCACACCTTGATGTTGGTTAACCACAAAATCGAGGGTAATTGCACCGCTAATGGGGTTGATATCACGAATAGTGTAAGAGCGCATTAATGCTGGGTGCTCAGCGTGTAAATCAAGTTCAACCTTAGATTCACCGGCATGCGGGAGTAATACCTTTACGTACGCACCTTTTGCATCTTGTGGGAAATCGGCAAACTCGTCTGAGCCAACAACAATTCTTTGTAGATGCGGGGAAATACGTGTAGTACTTAATACGTTTGCACGACGAACTTTTCTAGCCATCTTGGTCTCCTAGCTGGTTAAATTGCACAACGCCCCAATAGTTGATATAGTCAACTATACGCCTTTAATTGACTTTGTCAACTAATGCAAACTTGCTTAACTTAGGTGAACCATGCCACAAACCTCTCTTTCTTCAGCTTTATTTACATTGGCACAAAGTTACCGTGTCACTGTACGCGAAGCCATTAACGCCAACGAGCTTGGTCTTAACGCTCTGCATGTACGCTGTTTACATATTATTGCCGAAACACAGCACTGTACTGCCAATGATATTGTTGCCAAAACCGGTCGTGATAAAGCACAAATAGCACGCTTAGTAAAAGAGCTTATAAAGCTTGAACTGGTTTCTAAATGTGCCGACGAAAACGATAAGCGCTGTTTAATTTTATCCTTTACTGATCAAGGTAACGCCCTGTTCTCGCGTTTAGAAGTTGCAGAGCAAGAGGTTGATGCCAAACTTTGCCACGGTTTAACTGATCAGCAAGTACGTGATTTTATCGCTATTGCCACAACCATGATCGAAAATATCAATCACAACACCCCGTGATCTTATTGGCAAGATAACCACAAACCACTATACTGTATAAACATACAGTATAGTGGTTTTGTTATGCGTGTTATTCCTATTTATATCGAAGCTGGCGTATGTGGTTTTGAATCACCGGCAGCACAATACAAAGAGCTAGGCTTATCATTAGATCAGCTATTGATTAAACACCCTGATGCAACATTTATTGGTATTGCCTCTGGCGAATCAATGCAAGGTGTGGGGATTTTTGATGGTGACTTATTACTGGTTGATCGCGCCGAAGACGTTAAAAATGGCGATGTCATTGTCGCGAATCTAAATGGTTTATTTGTTTGTAAGCTATTAGATAAACACAATGCACAGTTATTATCAGCCTCACCTAAATACCCCGCAGTGCAACTACGCCAATCTGATGAATTTCAATTAGAAGGCGTGGTCACTCGCTCAATTCGCTTACATCGCAGTAGTAAAGAGCTATTAGCATGTACGCCTTAGTCGATGCGGTGGCCTTTTATGCCAGCGCCGAAAAAGTATTTGATCCGGCTATTCGTAGTAAACCGGTTGTGGTTCTTACTAACAACGATGGCTGTATTTGTGCTGTGTGCCCTATTGCACGAAAGCTGGCTATTCCAAAATTTCAGCCCTATTTTCAAGTAAAGAAAATACTCGAAGATAACCAAGTGGTGATCCGCTCATCTAACTATGAGCTGTATGCGGATTTAAGCGAGCGGATGATGAACGTGATTGGCCGCTTTTGCGATAATCAGCACATATACTCTATTGATGAATCATTTTTAAACTTTACTGGTTTCAAAAAACTTATTCATGATTGGCATCGCTATGGCCATGATATTCGCCGTACCGTATGGCGCGAAACAAAGCTACCTGTTGGGGTTGGATTTGGCCCAACAGCAACCCTAGCCAAAGCCGCCAATCATGCAGCGAAAAAACTCCCCGGCTTTGATGGCGTTGCAGTGATTGACTCTGAAACTTCACGGGTAGCCATTCTAAAAGCCATGGACGTACAAGATGTTTGGGGCGTTGGTCGGCGTTTAGCTAAAAAACTCAAAGCAATGAATATCAATACGGCCTTTGATTTAGCCGAACAAGAACCACGAAAAATAAAGCGCCTTTTTAGTATTGTATTAGAGCGCACAGTGAACGAGTTACGCGGTAAAAGCTGTTTAGCCTGGGATGAAGTGCGCCAAGACAAAAAAGAGATTTTTTCGACCCGTAGTTTTGGAGAGCGTATCACTGACGCCACCGCGCTGAAAACGGCACTGATCAATCATTGTGTGATTGTAGCAAGAAAACTACGTGCGCAAGGCTCACAGACTCAACGTTTATTAATGTTTGTGGCCAGCTCTCCTCATCAAGATGGCTATTATAAAAAGTCCTATATTTATGAGTTTAGTGTCGCCACCGCCGATAGTTGTGTGTTCGCCAATGCTATTAGTGAGGTATTTGATCATCTCTATAAACCTGGGGTACGATTTTATAAATGTGGTGTAGGTGCTCTTGAGTTATCAAGCCACATATTTCAGCAACCTGATCTATTTCAAGCGCCTATCGATAACCCTAAACTGATGAAGTGTCTTGATAACATTAACACCCGTTATGGCGTGGGTACCCTTGCCATAGCCAGCGAAACTCCTACGACCCGCTGGCATATGAAACGCGCGTACTTATCGCCTCATTACACAACCCGCTGGCATAACCTACCAAAAATACATTGCTAAAAGTCTGCCTGCTTAGCATTTAGTAAACTGCATAAATCCTTAGGGGCCAATGCAATCTCAAGGCCTCGCTTACCAGCTGAAACATACATCACGTCAAAGCTATCTGCAGATTGATGCACATAGGTATTAAGGCGCTTTTTCTGACCTAGCGGACTTACTCCACCTAAAATATAACCTGTGGTATTTTCGACTTTTTGTTGTGGAGCCATTTGTACTTTTTTAACCTTTGCCGCCTTTGCCAGCATTTTCAGGTTAACTTGTTGACTAACTGGCGCAATAGCAACCAAAAGCTGGTGGTCAGCATCTTCAAGTACTAAGGTTTTAAATACTTGCTCAGCGGGCAGCTTTAGCTTTTCAACCGCTTCAAGGCCAAACTGTTGTTGCGAAGGCTCATGCTGATAACTAAGCACATCAAAACTAATACCTTTCTTCTTCAGTAAGTTTATAGCCGGCGTCATTGATTTTCCTATAACTAATTAATTAGCAGTCACTTTATAAAACATACCGTGAACAAGGAATATAAGGCAATAGAAAAACCGCTACAAAACACACTAAATAGGCCTAATTCGACTACACTAAAGTAATGAATCCTGGGCAGGGTAACCAGCATGTCTAGACACACAGGGCTCTATCTAGCCAAACAATTATTTATCATACTCACCCTATTGTATGCAGTGAATTTTGTGTGCAACGAATACCTAGCATGGAATGCCTACATGGATTGTCAAAGCAAATGCCATACGCTTGGCTTAGAAAAAGGCCGAATACAAAACACTACATTTTCAGAGGATGTGACTTTATGTCGTTGTCTTGCTGATACCGACTACTACGTTGTGCTGAACTAAATCTGAAAATACCGACTAGGAATTAGGTAAATTTCACGTATTATTAAATTGATTATAAGTTAAACAAAGGAAAGTACATGTTTTTAGACTACTTTGCGCTGGTCATGCTAGTGTTTGTAACGGTAGTAATATTTTATGGTGTTATTGCCATTCACGATATTCCCTACGAAATTGCCAAAAAACGTAATCACCCTCATCAAGATGCCATCCATTATGCAGGCTGGGTTAGCCTATTCACCCTACACGTGCTGTGGCCGTTTTTATGGGTTTGGGCGACATTATGGCGTGATGACCGCGGTTGGGGTTTTAACCAGATCCAAAAGGAACAGGAAGACTTAGCAGAGAAAGTAGCTAGCCTGACAGCCACAGTGGCAGCGCTACAAGCACAAATAAATGCTCAATCGAATAATAAAGAGAAATAAACTATGGATTTGTTATTAATACTCACTTATACCGCATTGTGCATTGGTATCTTTAAAGTTTTTAAAATCCCACTTAATAAATGGACGGTACCCACCGCGGTACTTGGTGGTGTGGTGCTGATCGGCGCTTTGATCCTGTTAATGAACTATAACCACCCACATTCAAATATGGCCAGCAGTGCCTATGTCACTACACCTATTGTGCCAAATGTACGCGGTACCGTTGAAGAAGTTGCAGTAAAACCAAATCAGCCTGTTAAAAAAGGAGACTTACTGTTTCGCCTAGACAATACCTTATATCGAGCCAAACTAAATCAAGCGATTGCCGCTTTACAAGATGCAAAACAGTCAGTCCTCGGTTTAGAAGCGGCCTATAAATCAGCACAAGCCAGTGCCCTAATGGCTAAAGCTGAATATGATCGCAGTAAGAAAGAATACGAACGTTATGAAAAAGGCGCAAAAAGCGGTGCTTACTCAAAAGGCCAAGTTGATAATAAATTAGGTGTATACTTAGCAGCAAAGGCAAGTTACGAAGCAGCACAGGCCGAAGAGTTACGTCAAAAACTTGCATTTGAGTCTGAAATAAACGGCGAACAAACTAAAATTGCCGCAGCTCGCGCTAATTTAGAGCAAGCTCAATTTAACTTAGACAGCACAAGCGTTTATGCACCTACCGATGGCTATGTTACACAACTAACATTACGCCCTGGGATGATTGCAGTACCAATGCCACTACGCCCAGTAATGACCTTTGTGCACAAAGAAGATACAGTTTACGTCGCTGCATTTAGACAAAATTCACTATTAAGACTTGAACCAGGCTACAAAGCAGACTTTATCTTTAAAGCTATTCCTGGCAAAACCTTTGCGGGTGAAGTAATCGATGTATTACCTGCTATTGGTGAAGGACAAGTACAAGCACAAGGCACACTGATGGGCACTGAGTTTTTTGCTCGCCAAGGCCGCGCAATTGTCACCTTAAAAATCACAGACGACATGAGTGAATATCACCTACCACAGGGGACAAGCACAGAAGTCGCTGTTTATTCAGAACACTTCGAGCACGTATCAGTAATGCGTAAAGTATTGATCAGAATGAAAAGTTGGCAAAACTACCTATTCTTAGATCACTAAAGTAGGCAATTACCAATAAAAAAAGGCGCTTATTAGCGCCTTTTTTACTCTCTAACTAAAGTTACTTAACTAGAGTTACTTAGTTAGGTCATCGAAAAACTTCTTAACACCGTCAAAGAAACCTTTTTCTTTTGGACGGTTTTTAGAGCCATCTTTACCCATGCTTTGCTCAAGTTCTTCAAGCAATTCTCGTTGACGATCATTAAGATTAACCGGCGTTTCAATAACCACTTTACAGATCAAGTCACCTTGAGCGCCACTACGTACAGACTTAACGCCTTTACCACGCATACGGAACATCTTGCCCGTTTGGCTTTCTGATGGGATCTTCAGTTTTGCACGGCCATCCAGTGTCGGAACTTCAATTTCACCGCCCAGGGCTGCTGTTGTAAAGCCAATAGGCACTTCACAATACAGGTTATTACCATCACGTTGGAAAATCGGATGTTCACGTACAGAAACCTGAACGTATAAATCACCTGCTGGTGCTCCATGCATGCCCGCTTCACCTTCGCCCGATAGACGAATACGGTCACCTGTATCAACACCTGCTGGGATCTTAACTGATAAGGTCTTAGTTTTTTCTACGCGACCTTGACCATGACAGCTGTCACATGGATCAGAAATAATTTGACCTGTGCCCTGACACGTAGGACAAGTTTGCTGAACCGCGAAGAAACCTTGGCGCATTTGTACTTGGCCTGCACCATGACAGGTAGTACATGTTTTTGGTTTAGAACCTGCTTTTGCACCGCTACCGTCACATGGCTTACAGCTAACCCAGGTTGGTACTTTAATTTCGACATCTTTACCACGAACAGCCTCTTCAAGGCTTAAGTCCATGTTGTAACGTAAGTCCGAACCACGTTGTTGACGCGATTGACGACGACCACCGCCACCACCAAAGATATCTCCAAACACATCACCGAAAATATCACCAAAATCACCATGACCGCCGCCGAAGCCACCGCCATGACCGCCACCACCTTGTTCAAAGGCTGCATGGCCGTACTGATCATACATTTGACGCTTTTGCGGATCAGTTAGTACTTCGTAGGCATCTTTTACTTCCTTAAATTTAGCTTCAAGGTCTTTATCGCCTGCGGTACGGTCTGGATGATATTTCATCGCTAAGCGCTTATACGCTTTTTTTATGTCTCGTTCGCTGGCATCTTTGCTCACGCCGAGAACTTCATAATAATCGCTTTTTGACATATCTATCACACTACTCTTTTTACTGCAGCTACACTGCGTAAGGTAAATCGACTGATACAAATCGTATTATGGTCATAACCATTTAAGATGATTAGCAACTTATCAATTTACCGTTTATATACATGCAAAAGGCGCGTCAAGCGAAATCGCTGGCGCGCCTCAATCATTTCATCCTAACTTAATTGGCTAAACAAAGCAGCCATTATTGCGTTAGGCAGAAGCGAAACAAGCAATTACTTGTCGTCTTTCACTTCTTCGAACTCTGCATCAACAACATCGTCGTCTTGTTTTGCAGAAGATTGCTCAGCACCTGCATCCGCACCGCCTTGTTGCTGCTGTGCTTTAGCTTGTGCAATTTCCATTAGCTTTTGTGACTTCTCAGCAAGAGCTTGCGTTTTCGCTTCAATCTCTTCTTTGTTGTCACCTTTAATCGCCGCTTCTAGCTCTGTAAGCGCAGCTTCGATTGCTTCTTTATCTTCTGCAGGTAATGCATCACCCGCTTCTTCGATTTGCTTACGTGTACCGTGAACCATTGCATCAGCTTGGTTACGAGTTGCTACTAGCTCTTCGAATTTCTTATCTTCTTCAGCGTGCGCTTCAGCATCACGAACCATTTTTTCTACTTCATCGTCGCTTAGACCTGAAGAAGCTTGGATTGTGATCTTCTGCTCTTTACCTGTATCTTTATCTTTAGCAGATACATGTAAGATACCGTCCGCATCTACGTCGAATGTTACTTCGATTTGTGGAGTACCACGTTGTGCTGGGCGAATACCTTCTAGGTTAAATTGACCTAGTGATTTGTTATCGCTTGCACGCTTACGCTCACCTTGTAGTACGTGAATCGTTACCGCTGATTGGTTGTCTTCAGCTGTTGAGAAAACTTGTGATTTCTTAGTAGGAATCGTCGTGTTTTTCTCGATTAGAGCTGTCATTACTTGACCCATAGTCTCGATACCTAGTGATAACGGAGATACGTCAAGTAGTAGTACGTCTTTAACGTCACCAGCTAGTACACCACCTTGAATCGCTGCACCTACTGCAACTGCTTCATCTGGGTTAACATCTTTACGAGGCTCTTTACCAAAGAACTCAGCAACTGTTTTTTGTACTAGAGGCATACGTGTTTGACCACCAACAAGGATGATGTCATTTACGTCGCTTACTGATAAGTCAGCATCAGCTAGTGCGCGCTTAAGTGGCTCGATTGACTTAGTTACTAAGTCTTCAACAAGTGACTCAAGTTTTGCACGAGTAACTTTAACGTTCATGTGCTTAGGACCTGTTGCGTCAGCAGTCACGTACGGTAAGTTAACTTCTGTTTGCTGTGCAGAAGAAAGTTCAATCTTCGCTTTTTCTGCAGCTTCTTTAACACGTTGCATTGCAAGCGGGTCAGTTTTAAGGTCGATACCTTGATCTTTCTTAAACTCTTCAACTAAGTAGTTGATAACACGGTTATCGAAATCTTCACCACCTAAGTGAGTGTCACCGTTAGTTGCTAGAACTTCAAACGTGTGCTCGCCTTCAACTTCATCAATCTCGATGATAGAGATATCGAAAGTACCACCACCTAAGTCGTATACTGCAACAACGTTTTCACCTTTATTTTTGTCCATGCCGTATGCAAGTGCAGCGGCAGTTGGCTCATTGATGATACGTTTAACTTCAAGACCAGCAATACGACCAGCATCTTTAGTTGCTTGACGTTGTGAATCATTGAAGTATGCAGGTACTGTGATTACTGCTTCAGTAACCGCTTCACCTAGGAAGTCTTCTGCTGTTTTCTTCATTTTTTTCAGCACTTCTGCTGAAATTTGTGGTGCAGCACGTTTCTCGCCACGTGCTTCAACCCATGCATCACCGTTATCAGCTTTTACAATTTTAAAAGGCATGATACCGATATCGCGTTGTACTTCTTCGTCTTCAAAACGACGACCAATTAGACGCTTGATTGCAAATAATGTGTTAGTTGGGTTAGTTACTGCTTGGCGTTTTGCAGGTTGACCAACTAATGTTTCACCGTCTTGCGTATATGCAATGATCGATGGTGTTGTGCGATCGCCTTCCGCGTTTTCGATAACGCGTGCTTTATCACCGTCTAGTACTGCTACACAAGAGTTAGTAGTACCTAAATCGATTCCAATAATTCTACCCATGAATCTTCTCCAACTTCAAAATTCGTTAAAACGTTCGATGACTAGTAGATAGGGGTGCAGGAAACTGAATTCAACTGTAAAAATGAAAAAAAATTACTTTTTTTTGAAATATTTTCGAAATGGACGTTTTTTCCACAAAAAGCGCTGTTTTCTCAGCCTGCTTGCAGGATAAACAAACTGGTCTGATGACTTTGGCTATGCTATAACAAACACCATAACAATAAATGTTAAGGAAAATTATGCATTTTGAACAATTACTCGCCATGGCAACTGAACTAGGCAAAGACAAAACAAAAGTAATGCAGTTTCCAGAAAACTGGTGCCAAGGCCGCACAGCGTTTGGTGGATTATCTGCAGCTTTATTATATCAAGCTATACGTCAGCATATCGATAGCTCTCGCCGCTTACTATCTTTAAGCACTAACTTTGTTGGCCCGTTAATCGCTGACAATGATTTTTCAATCGACGTTGAAGTCTTACGTGAAGGCAAAAACAGTGCGCAGGTACTAGCAAAAGTGATTCAAAATGGCGATGTTTGTGTTATTACACAAGCCTGTTTTGGGGCTGAGCGTCAGTCCAATGTTCGTGTAGATGTAACTAAAACTATGCAGCTAAAACCGGTTGATGAGCGTTTCATCCTACCTTATAAAGAAGGCGTGATGCCGGCATTTTTCCAACATGTGGCACTGTGTTTACAAGACGGTAATATGCCATTCTCTGGAGCAGACACCTCACATTTAGGTGGTTGGATGAAATTCAAACATGTACCAGAGCAAATGACTGAAGCCCACATCATCGCCCTAACAGATGCATGGCCACCAACCTTATTACAAATGTATAAGCAACCCGCACCTGCAAGTAGCATGTCGTGGTACATAGAATTTGTTGAAGAGCCTGCAATTGCCCATGATGCTTGGATTGGCTACGAAGCGGTTACACACCATAGTAAGGATGGCTATGGGCTAGAAGATGGCTGCATTTGGAGTGAAGACGGTAAGCTAATTGCGCTGAGCCGCCAAACCGTCGCGTTATTCGCGTAACTCAGGCTTTGAAAGTTGCGCGTACTCAGTACCATCAAGGCGAATAATTGCTTGGTACTGGCCTGACTCAATGATCTCACCAAGACCCAAATTAAACGTGTTTTTTAACGTTTTACTGTAAAAAAACGCAGGTCTTGGTGCTTCTTTAAAAATTGCATGCACAATAAAAGGTTTTACCTCAGCGCTTTGTTTATATTTTTCTAAATAATATAAAAACACTCGGCGCTCTAGGATAATTACATCGACCCAGCCTTTCATAAGGTGATCAACTTGCGCTTCTTGGTTAACTACTTCTTCGTAAGAACGCAAAATGTTAGTAACCGATTTAAAAGGTGCTTCAATGAAATTAGTCGCATTTTGAAAGGCAAGCACGCTTTTACCTGCTAAATCGTAGATACTACTAATCTTAAGATCTTTATCAGCAAGGCTAACCGCCACATTTTGATAGCGGAGAAGTTCATCGCTCTTATATACATGTGAAGTAAGTACAGGTGGAAAGTTCAGCGCAATATCAACCTTGCCCTGCATAAGTTGCTGCTCAGCACGCTTATTAGACATGTAATGGATATCGATATTAGAAATGCCTTGCGATTTGAAAGCAGCTTTCAATATTTCGAGTTGAATGCCACTGTTAGTGTCTTCTATAACATAAGGAGGTAAAGAGGCGCTCGCAGCAACAACAATGGTTTTTTGCGTATTTGGCTCAGATAAACACTCACCTTTAACACTAACAAACAACATTAAAAGGATAAATAATTGCTTCACTGCTTACCTTAAAGAATTAAATGTATTAAAAAGCGTAATCGCTTTGTACAAATATTAGCTTATATTAAACAAAGGTGCATTTGAATTTATACACTATTTGATGCAAACTTAACTAAGTTCTTGTTTAAGAGACCCAAAGTTTGCAAACAGCCTGTCCTAGCTGCGATCTTGTCATTGAGATCCCACACTTAAGTGCAAAACAAGTGGCAATTTGCCCTCATTGCAATACAAAGCTTTCGGCATCGCAAGCTAACCAAGATAGTATGGTGGTCGCACTAAGTTTAAGTGCTATTGTTATGCTACTGAGTAGTATGTTTTATCCATTCCTGTCTTTTACCAGTAGTGGTATTACCCAAACAATCACCTTACCCGATGCCGCTCGTATTCTCTTTAATTACGACAACGACTTTTTAGGTTTGTTCATCGACACCAGTATTATTGGTCTGCCCCTTCTTTTATTAGTACTCATAATTCCACTACATCTAGGCTTACTAAAAGCGTTACCATATCAATGGGGAAAAAGACTGTTAAAAACCACCTTTGCGTTAGAACCTTGGATCATGTCAGAGATTTTTTTAATTGGCGTGATGGTCAGTATGGTAAAAATCATGTCGATGGCCGATATTGAATTTGGTGTAAGCTTTTGGGCCTATAGCGCTTTTGTTATTTGTTATGTGGCAGCCACAGCAAAATTAAATAAGCACACCTTATGGCAACAATTAAAAGAACCTGAATACATAGAGCAAACAAAGCCAAACTCGCGTGCTATTGATCAAGGATTAAGAGCATGCCATGTTTGTGGGCAACTGTGTGCCACCGAAATCTGTTCACGCTGCGACTCTAAAACTTACACTCGTAATCCTTTTAGTGTGCAAAAAGCCGCAGCGTGGTTATTAACCTCAGTGGCCTGTTATATTCCAGCCAATGTCTATCCTATTATGTACACCACAAGCCTTGGCGATGAAACTCCATCAACTATTATTGGTGGCGTAATGATTTTATGGAATAGTGGTTCGTACCCTATCGCAATGATCATCTTTTTAGCGAGTGTGGTTGTTCCCCTTGCCAAAGCGCTAATATTAAGTTTTTTATGTTTTATGGTGATGAGGCCAGCAAACAGACAAACTAAAAGCTATACACGTATCTATCAATTGACTGAATTTATTGGTAAATGGTCAATGATCGATGTATTTGTTGTGGCGATTCTAGTAGCCTTAGTGCAACTCGGAAACTTAATGTCAGTAACACCTGGCATTGGCACAATATTTTTTACAACCATGGTTATTTGCCAGATGTTGGCAGCCCATGCGTTTGATCCACGTTTATTGTGGGATAACCCAGATAACTTAAGTACTGCGAAACAAGAGACCTTGGCATGAGCGAAACCGCTAAAATAAAAACAGCGCCAAATATATCAGCAATCTGGATCATTCCAGTTATTGCCTTATTAATCGGCGCATGGATGTTGTACCAGTATCAAGCAAATAAAGGCACCACCATTTTTATCAAAATGCCTCATGCAGAAGGTATTGTAGCTGGTAAAACAGAAATAAAAGTACGTAGCGTGAAGATTGGCCAAATCGACCATGTTCGTTTATCAGATAAACAAAATAGCGTCATCGCACGGGCGCAAATCGATAAACATTACGACGATTTACTCACAGATGATGCGAAAATTTGGGTGGTAAAACCACGGATTGACGATACCGGCATAAGCGGCATGAGTACCCTACTCTCTGGTGTGTATTTAGAATTTGCACCGGGAGAGAGTAAAAAGCTGGCCGAAAGATTTGAGCTACAAGATGAACCGGCTCTAATTGGTAAAGATGTAAAAGGTGGGCGCTTCACCCTATTAAGTTATAACGCAGAAGTGCTTGATGTGAGTACCGGTATTTACTTTAAAGATTACAAAATTGGCCAAATAGAAACCGCCACCTTTGATTGGAAGAATCAAGCGATGAAATATGGCATTTTTATCAATGAGCCATATCAAAACTTGATCACCTTAAACTCTATTTTCTGGGTAAACTCAGGCATCGAAATAGACCTCTCTGCAGATGGTATTAATGTTAATACAGGCTCGTTAAGTAAATTGCTCAAAGGCGGTATTTCTGTTGGTATTCCTGAGCAACAAGCGCCCGGTGAAGTTGCCAGTAACGGCCATAGCTTTTCATTAAGTAATAGTTACAAAGCCGCGCTTGAAGAACGCTTTTACGATTTTGACTACTACTTAATCGACTTTGAGCAATCAATTCGCGGCTTACGCGCTGGCGCTCCTGTAGAATACCGAGGTATGCGCATCGGTAGTGTAGTTGAAGCACCTGCAAGTGTGATAATAGATGGTAAGCCTGCACACTTTAGAACCGATAACACCGCAGTACCTGCCCTGATAAAAATTGAGTATGGGCGCCTCTACCACGACAGTGCAGCAGCACGCGAGTTTTGGTATTCGAGTTTAGATGGCTGGATCAAAAATGGTCTTCGAGCCTCTTTAAAGCCAGGTAACTTACTCACTGGTGCGGTGTATGTTGACTTAGATATTTACGATAACGCAGAACCCGCCGAGTTAAAGACGATAGCTGAATATACCGTATTCCCGAGTGTATCAAGCGGTATTACAGTTATAGCCGACCAAGTCTCTGATGTATTGAATAAAGTAAATAACCTTAAAATTGAAGATAGCTTGGCACAAATGCAGACCACCTTTGCCGAGTACCAAGCGCTTGCTCATGACATGAGAGAGCTACTAAATAAGCAAGATACACAAGACTTACCGGGTGATATTAATCGCAACTTTGCAGAAATGACTAAGAGCATGCAACAGTTCGATAAAACAATGAAACAATTTGAAAAAACTATGGCAAGTTATGAGCAAGGCTCAACATTCCACCAGCAGTTGCAAACAACTTTATCTGAATTTAAACGTTTAAGTGAAGAGCTGCAGCCACTCACAAGAGGTTTAAACCAGCAACCTAATATGTTGATCTTTGATAAAGAGCTACCAGCAGACCCAACGCCGAGGAAACAATAATGAACTATAAACTCTGTGCTTCAGTTGCATCAGCGCTATTACTTTCGGCCTGCAGTCAAACGTCATTCTCGACTATTGAGTATTATCAATTTTCGCAGCCAATTATTGCAATGCAGCGCTTAGCTGAGAATACACAAGCTCAGCTCAGAATTAATACCGTACAACTACGTGGTGCGCTTAATAATCGTGGTATTGCTATGGTTCTCGACAACAACCGAGTCAATGCTGCTAACTACCATTTATGGAGCGAATCACCTGATTTAATGTTAACCGCCAGTGCCCATCAACAGCTTTACACTGAGCTTGATAATTGGATGGTAATAAAAGGTTTACCGGTGATCACCGATTTAGATCAGCAAAGCTTTTATGAATTAGAATATGAGCTACATCACTTCAACGGCGATGAGCAAGGCAATGCCAACATTGCAGGGCTTTGGCGTTTGTACTATACAACCCCTGAATCTGGCCGAAAGTTAAAGGCGGTCAATTACTTTAATGAGCTTACACCACTACAAGACAGTGATTACGAAGGGCTTGTCGCAACACTTGAGTCAACGTGGCTAAAGGTCAACAAACAGGTTGCAAACGAAGTATCAAAGCTTACTCTTTAATAAGAGTTTTAGAGGCTGATTGTCATCGTTAATGATGACATCGCCTATAAACTCAAAACCAAGTTTCTGTAACACCTTCTGTGAACCAATATTTGTTTGCGAGGTTATTGCAGCAAGCACACCAAGCTCTAATACGTGTTTTTTTGCCATCAATAACCGAGCAGCAGATGTAATAATACCCTTGCCTTCATAGTTAGCTAACAAGGCAAATCCTAAATCGGGAATAGCTAGCGCATCGCGCTGAAAGAGCCCTACCATTCCAACAGGTCTATCATCAGCTAAACATACAATATAACTGCCAAAGCCCAATTGCTGGTGGCTATTTATAAACGTTTGTTGAATATAATGTTCAGCTTGTGCGGGCGTATTAATATTTTTATTACCTATGTGCTCTAAAAATGTTGCTTGGTTCAAAAGCTCAACGATAAACGCGGCATCATCAGGCTGCCCGGCACGTAAATATATATCTAACATTTATTAAAACACCTTACTAACGACATCATTGGTAAAATTAAGGCAATCTAGAACACGCTCTTTTTGTACTTTAGATAACTCATCAATATCGAAATAGCCATACTCAGTGTGCTCATTACTCAACATTATCTCAGCGTCATCAGCTATATAAGCACGAAAAATAAACGCATGAGAGTTAAATGCTGTGTGATAATAAACGCCACTTAAATAAGCGATATCTACGTCACAATTAAGTTCTTCTTGGCATTCACGTAGTAATGCTTGATGAATGGTTTCACCTTTATCTAAAGCTCCGCCAGGTAACCCCCAACTTTTTTGACCGTAATCAGCTTTTAGTAATAACACCTGACCTTGGTTATTGGTGATAACCGCATGGCTACTGAGTCTGTAAGTATCTGAAAATGCCATAACCCCTTTGCTCAATTAATAAAAAGTGACGTTATTGATGAGTGTAAAGTAATTATCACTCCAATAAAAATTGTTATTGACTAAATTAATATTCAGGATTATTTTTCTTGCGATGTTTTGGGCAAAACAAAAGCAGTATACCCTCTATACTGTCTGGCGCCAGCCAACGCAGGCACTTTCCCTAATGGGTCCATAAAAGTGTGTTCGCGTAAAGCAGTTACTTTAGTCTATAGACTTTTGATTTCTGTAAGCAATCTCGCATTGATTAACTGTGTGAAAAATATAATGCAAGAACCTTCTGCGTTAAGTTTACTGCCGCCAGTATTGGTGGTGGTTTTGGCCGTATTTTTACGCCGCCCTATTTTATCTTTACTAATTGGTGCTTTGTTTGGTTTAGCCATGCTAGGTCCAACCGCTGTGTTAGCCAATTTTGCTGATATTTCATTAAAAGTAATGCAAGACGAAACCATTGCCTGGCTAATTTTAGTCTGTGGTGGATTTGGTGCATTAATCGCTTTATTAGTAAGAACCGGGGGTGCAAGTGCATTCGCCGAATTAGCGTTAAAATTTGCCAAAGGCCAGCGTTCATCGTTAGTAATGACCTTTGTGCTATGTGTAATTATTTTTATCGATGATTACCTAAATGCATTAACCGTCGGTGAAACTATGAAGCGTATCACCGATAAGTTTAAAATTAGCCGCGAAATGCTCGCTTATGTTGTTGACTCAACGGCTGCGCCTATCTGTGTGCTTGTACCGTTATCGACATGGGCTGTATTTTTTGGAGGCTTGTTAGTTGATAATAATGTTGCATCAGAAGGCCAAGGTATTGCTGTCTACATTCAAGCAATACCTTACATGTTATATGCTTGGTTTGCAGTCATTGTGGTATTACTAGTTAGCTTAAATGTCATTACTGCTTTTGGTCCGATGAAAAAAGCACAACTACGTGCCATGAATAATCAAATCGAAATATCAAATAGCCAGTACACAGATGTTCAAACAGCGGATGAATACGCAGTAAAAGCAGCAGAAGAAAACTTTGAAACAGCAGCTTCAAACGGCAAACTCTATAACTTTTTAGTACCGATAGTTTTACTTGTTGCGTTTACTGTTTACTTTGACATTGACGTCTATAAAGGGCTGCTGGCAACCTTTGCCCTTGTTTTACCTTTTTATATGTTACAAAAGTTGATGACATTGTCAGAACTCGTTGAGCGTATGCTAGATGGTTTTAAAAGCATGATCCCCGCTATTGGGACTGTGGTTGCTGCATTTATATTTAAAGATGTGTGTGACCAATTAATGCTACCGCAATATGTCATTAATACCTTGAGCCCTTATATGACTGCACAGTACTTACCTGCCGTGGTGTTTTTAGCAATGGCAGTCCTTGCTTTTGCAACAGGTTCAAGCTGGGGAATTTTCGCAGTAACTATTCCTATTGTAATGCCACTAGCTTACGCAATTGATGCCAATATTCCTTTAGTGATTGGCGCTTTATTGTCAGCGTCGTCATTTGGTAGTCAAGCGTGCTTCTATTCAGATTCCACCGTACTTGCTGCACAAGGCTCAGGGTGTGATTTAGTCAGCCATGCTATCACGCAACTGCCTTATACCTTACTTGCCGCAACTGCTGCATTTATAGGATTTTTGCTTATCGCATAAATTAAAAAGCCCAAGCAATAGCTTGGGCT